>NZ_VEJQ01000008.1:0-50237 GCF_007680745.1 Pseudomonas sp. DE0010 | reverse complement strand
ATCTTGCCGCAATGGATATAGAAGAACGCGCCGGCCGGCAGGACATAGGTCTGGCCGGTGGCCGCAGGCAGGCCTTCGTCATCGGCCACATATTGCCCGTGCACGGTGAATTCCGCCGCCGCGCGACTGCCGTCGGCATTCTGCATCACCACGATGTCGGCTAGGCGCTCGCGGTAGCAGCGGTTCATCTTGTCCATGAAGGCGGCGAACCTGGCCTTGCCCATCTGCCGCTCACCCTGATTGATGTCGTGAATCACATCTTCGCTGAGCAGGGCCAGAAACCCTGGCATGTCGCCTGCGTTGAACGCGGCGTAGTAAGCGTTTACCAATTCGGTAGCGGTCATGGAACATTACCTGTCGTGTAGGGAAAAGGCGTGTCGTTGGCCTGGATGATAGGGTTTCCCCTCAAGCCCGGCTTAGCCGAGCGCGTCATCCACATCGACAAAACGACCGCCAAGCATGCAAATACGCCTACTGCACGGCGCCGCCATCGCGCCTTATATCGATGACCTCGCTCGTCTGCGCCTGACCGTGTTCCGCGAGTTCCCCTACCTCTACGATGGCTCGCCCGAGTACGAAGCCGACTACCTGGCCACCTATGCCCGTTCCGGACGCAGCCTGGTGGTGCTGGCCATGGATGAGGACAAGGTAGTGGGCGCCTCGACGGGCCTGCCCCTGGTCGACGTTGCGCCCGAGTTCCAGGAGCCGTTCGTGGCCCAGGGCCGCGACCCGGCCAGCGTCTACTATTTCGGCGAGTCCGTGGTTCTGCCGCCATACCGAGGGCAGGGGCTTGGGGTACGCTTTTTCATCGAACGCGAATCCTATGCCCACAAATTGGCCGAGTTCGATTACTGCGCGTTTTGCGCCGTGGAGCGGCCCGGTGTACATCCGCGCCGCCCGGCCGACTACAAGCCCTTGCATGGGTTCTGGCGCAACCGCGGTTTCCTCCATGACCCGTCCCTGCGTACCCGGTATGCCTGGCGCGACCTGGACGAGCAGGAAAGCTCGGACAAGCTGATGTCGTTCTGGCTCAAGGAACTGCCCCTTTGATCCGTGTCGCGGCCTGCCAATACGCCATTGAGCTGCACGAAACCTGGGAGGCTTATGCCGACCACCTGCAGGGTTTGTGTGCAGAGGCGGTGGAGGCGGGCGCGCGCCTGCTGCTACTGCCCGAGTATGCAGGGCTGGTGCTCAGCGGGCAGCTGACACCCGAGCAGCGAGGGGACCTGACGGCCTCCATTGCAGGCATCCAGCCTTTGATTGAGCCGTGGAAGGCCCTGTGTGCAGGCCTGGCCAAGCGTTGGGGCATCTACCTGCAACCAGGCACGCTGCCGGTACTGGACAGCGACGGCGCCTACCGCAACCGCGCCTGGCTGTTTGGCCCCCAAGGCGCGCTAGGGCATCAGGACAAGCTGATGATGACCCGCTTCGAGCGGGAACAGTGGGGCATTGCCGCAGGCCAAGGGTTGACCGTGTTCGACACCGATCTGGGCCGTCTTGGCATCCTGGTCTGTTACGACAATGAGTTCCCGCTCTTGGCACGCCGGTTGGCAGAGCGTGGGGCCGACCTGATTCTGGCGCCGAGCTGCACCGACACCGAAGGCGGCTATCACCGTGTACGGATCGGGGCTCAGGCACGCGCCTTGGAGAACCAGCTGGCCGTGTTGCAGAGCCCGACCGTAGGGCTGGCACCCTGGTCGCCGGCATTGGACGAGAACCTAGGCCGGGCAGGGCTGTTCGTGCCGCCTGATCGTGGCATGCCGGGGGATGGGGTAATGGCACTGAGCGAATCGCTCGACCCGCAGTGCAGCCGTTGGCTGGTGTGCGATCTGGACCTGGAGGCCGTGCGCCGGGTCAGGCAGCAGGGGCAGGTATTCACCCGCAGGGACTGGCCCGAACAATTCGAACGTCTTTAAACGCAACGGCGGCGGGCCCTGGCATCAAGGTCCGCCGCCGCAGATTGGGCTGCGCATGGCTGCGCACGCGAGCGGCCCGTGAAAGCGCCGCCCGCTGTTGCCATGGGTTACTTCACTTCGACGGCCAGGCTCTGGGCAATCTTGTTCTGCCACAAGGCGGGGCCTGTGATGTGCACCGACTCACCGTTGCTGTCCACGGCCACGGTCACGGGCATGTCCTTGACCTCGAACTCGTAGATGGCTTCCATGCCCAGTTCGGCAAAGGCCAGGACCTTGGACTTGCGGATGGCTTGCGCAACCAGATAGGCGGCGCCACCTACAGCCATCAGGTAGACGGCCTTGTTGTCCTTGATCGCTTCGATGGCGGTCGGGCCGCGCTCGGACTTGCCGATCATGCCCAGCAGACCGGTCTGCTCCAAGATCTGGCGGGTGAACTTGTCCATGCGCGTGGCGGTGGTGGGGCCAGCAGGGCCGACCACTTCGTCGCCTACCGGGTCGACCGGGCCGACGTAGTAGATGAAGCGGCCCTTGAGATCCACCGGCAGTGCTTCGCCGCGGTTGAGCATTTCGACCATGCGCTTGTGGGCTGCGTCCCGGCCGGTCAGCATCTTGCCGTTGAGCAGGATGGTTTCACCCGGTTTCCAGCTGGCCACTTCTTCGGGCGTGATGCTGTCGAGGTTGACACGTCGGGCGCTTGGCCCCGCTTCCCAGACGATCTCGGGGTAGGCGTCCAGCGAAGGCGCTTCGAGCTCCGCCGGGCCCGTGCCGTCGAGCACGAAGTGGGCGTGGCGAGTGGCCGCGCAGTTGGGGATCATGCACACCGGCAGCGAGGCGGCGTGGGTCGGGTAGTCCATGATCTTGACGTCGAGCACGGTGGTCAGGCCACCGAGGCCCTGGGCGCCGATGCCCAGTTGATTGACCTTCTCGAACAGCTCCAGGCGGATTTCTTCCAGGCGGTTCTGCGGGCCGCGTGCCTTGAGCTCATGGATGTCGATGGACTCCATGAGCACTTCCTTGGCCATGACCGCGGCTTTTTCGGCAGTGCCGCCGATACCGATGCCCAGCATGCCAGGCGGGCACCAGCCAGCGCCCATGGTCGGAACGGTCTTGAGTACCCAGTCGACGATGGAGTCGGACGGGTTGAGCATGGCCATCTTGGACTTGTTTTCCGAACCGCCGCCCTTGGCTGCAACATCCACCTCGACCTTGTCGCCGGGGACGATGGAGTAGTGGATAACGGCCGGGGTGTTGTCCTTGGTGTTCTTGCGGGCACCGGCCGGGTCGGCCAGGATCGATGCGCGCAGCACGTTTTCAGGCAGGTTGTAGGCGCGGCGCACACCTTCGTTGATCATGTCGTCGACGCTCAGGGTGGCGCCGTCCCAGCGCACATCCATACCCACGCGCACGAATACGGTAACGATGCCGGTGTCCTGGCAGATAGGCCGGTGACCGGTGGCACACATGCGCGAGTTGATCAGGATCTGGGCGATGGAGTCGCGCGCAGCCGGCGACTCTTCGCGCAGGTAGGCCTCGTGCATGGCCTGGATGAAATCGACGGGGTGGTAGTACGAGATGAATTGCAGGGCGTCGGCAACGCTCTGAATCAGGTCGTCTTGCTTGATCACGGTCATGCAGCGCGCTCCTCTTAAAGACGGGAACATTCAGTGAGACGTTCGACGGAGCCGACCAGCCTGTCGAAACGCCTTGCAAAGGCGCGCCGACAGCCTGCCGACGCAAAAAAGGCGCGGCAGTATAGCGCGCCTGCCCCTGTGAAACACCTGCGAGTGGTCAGGACCATGGTCTGGCCGGTGGCCGGCATCCTTTTTGCTGCTAGGCACAGGACAGGGCATTAGAATCGACGGGCGCGCGGTCGCGTCCATCGGCACAAGGGGTTTGAACAGGTGAGTGAACATGCCCGAAATTAGGGTGGGCACGCGTTGTTGGACGGTGCCGACCGGTGCCAACTTGCTCGATGCCCTGAACGAGGCAGGGCTCGGGGTGCCCTACAGCTGCCGCGCAGGGAGCTGCCATGCCTGCCTGGTACGGTGTGAGGACGGGTTGCCCCTCGACGCCCTGCCAGAAGCCCTGGCGCTGGACAGGCATGCCGTGGGCTGGCGCCTGGCTTGCCAGTGCCGCGTGGTCGAAGACCTGCGCGTGGAGGTGTTCGATCCGTTGCGCGACGGTGTAGGTGGCACTGTCAGCGAACTGGACTGGTTCGGTGATGTGCTGCGGTTGCGCCTGCGGACCGAGCGCAGCGTCCGCTACCAGCCGGGCCAGCACGCGGTGCTCTGGTTGGGTGGGGTGGCGCGGCCCTATTCGCTGGCCAGCTTGCCGGGTGAAGATGATTACCTGGAGTTTCATATCGATTGCCAGCACCCCGGTGCATTCTGTGACCGGGCGCGGGCGCTGGAAGTGGGCGATGTGTTGCGCGTTGGCGAGGTGAGGGGCGGGGCATTGCATTACGACCTTGACTGGCAGGACAGACCGTTATGGCTACTGGCTGCCGGTACCGGGCTTGCACCGCTGTGGGGCATCGTGCGCGAAGCCTTGCGCCAAGGCCATCAGGGGGAGATCAGGTTGCTGCACGTGGCCCGCGACCGCGCAGGGCACTACTTGGCAGCGCCGTTGCAGCAGTTGCCAGGTGTAAACGTGGAATTGGTGATGGTCGCACAGCTGGAGGAGGCACTGGCTGCGCTGCGGCCTTCATCGAGACAGACTTTGGCCTTGCTGTGCGGCGCGCCCGCCAGCGTCGAACGGTTTGCCCGACGGTTGTTCACCGCTGGGGTGCCGAGGGGGCAGGTGTTTGCAGACAGCTTTGTCGAGCACGCCTGAGCCGACGTATCCGTGGTGCCTGCACAGGGCCGCTTGCGCACGGAGAACGCGCGCGAAGCGACCCTGGCTCGTCAGCCGATCAGCCGACCAGCGGATCACCGACATGCAGGATCTTCATGCCGTTGGTCCCGCCGATGGTGTGGTAGCTGTCGCCCTTGGTGAGGATCACCCAGTCACCTTGCTCGACCAGCCCACGCTTGAGCAGCTCGTCCACGGCGGCCTGGCTGACCTTGTCGGCCGGCAGCGATGCCGGGTCGAAATCGATCGGGTAAACACCGCGGAACATCGAGGCACGGGCCTGGGTGGCGCGGTGCGGAGACAGGGCGAAGATTGGTACATGCGAGCGCAGGCGCGACATGATCAGCGGGGTATAACCGCTCTCGGTCAGGGCGATGATCGCCTTCACACCCGGGAAGTGGTTGGCCGTATACATGGCTGCCAGGGCGATGCTTTCGTCGCAGCGCTCGAACGTAGTGTGCAGGCGGTGGCTGGAGCGCTGGCTGGTCGGGTGCTTCTCGGCACCCAGGCAGATGCGCGCCATGGCCTGGACCGCTTCGATCGGGTATGACCCGGCGGCGCTTTCGGCCGACAGCATCACGGCATCGGTGTTGTCGAGCACGGCGTTGGCCACGTCGGACACTTCGGCACGGGTCGGCATCGGGTTCTGGATCATCGACTCCATCATCTGGGTCGCGACGATCACTGCCTTGTTGTTGCGGCGGGCGTGCTGGATGATCTTCTTCTGGATGGCGATCAGCTCGGCGTCGCCGATTTCCACGCCCAGGTCACCACGGGCAACCATGACGGCGTCGGAGGCTGCGATGAGCTTGTCGAGGGTTTCGTCGTCGGCAACCGCTTCGGCGCGTTCGATCTTGGCCACCAGCCAGGCGCTGCCACCGGACTCGTCACGCAGTTTGCGGGCGTATTCCATGTCGCTGGCGTCACGCGGGAAGGACACGGCCAGGTAGTCCAGGTCCATCTCGGCAGCCAGCTTGATGTCGGCCTTGTCCTTCTCGGTCAGGGCCGGTGCAGTCAGACCGCCACCTTTGCGGTTGATGCCCTTGTGGTCCGACAGCGGGCCACCGATGATCACCACGCAGTGCAGGGCGTCGGCGGTGGCGGTTTCGACGCGCATGACCACGCGGCCATCGTCGAGCAGCAGTTCGTCGCCAACGCCACAGTCCTTGACCAGGTCGGGGTAGTCGATACCGACGATGTCCTGGTTGCCTTCTGTCAGCGGATGAGCGGTCGAGAAGGTGAAGGTGTCACCGACTTTCAGTTCGATGCGCTTGTTGGCGAACTTGGCGATGCGGATCTTCGGACCCTGCAGGTCGCCGAGCAAGGCCACGTGACGGCCATTCTTGGCAGCGATTTCACGGATCAGGCGGGCGCGTGCCTTGTGCTCGTCCGGAGTGCCATGAGAGAAGTTCAGGCGAGCCACGTCCAGGCCGGCGAGGATCAACTGTTCGATCACTTCCGGCGAATTGCTGGCGGGGCCAAGGGTGGCGACGATTTTGGTACGGCGGATGGTCATGCACAGACTCCTATAGTGAAGCGCAGCGAGAGGCTACTCCTGAATCGGGCTGTAGTCATCGTTAGGTTGCACTACCTGGCTTTGGAAAACTGTGCAGGTGACAGGGGCACGGGTTTGTTGGCTGGTATGTGTCGGTCGACAAACGCGGTAAGTGCCGATCGTTGAAGAATCCGATGGGTCGGCCGATATGCTGTTCAGCAAAGGAGAGTCCCATGCGCATGCTGATCGTTTTAGCCCTCGCGGCCAGTGCCGTCGGGTGTACCCGCTGGTCCATGGACCACCATCTCAACAATGCCTACCGCGCTTATGATCGGGGTGATTGCCAGCGGGTAATGCTGGAGCTGTCCCTGGTCGACCGTACCAGCCGCGCCCGGCCGTTCATCCACCCGGAAGTCGCGTTGCTGCGTGGGCAGTGCCTGGAGCGGCAAGCGTTGTATGTGGATGCCGCACAGACCTACCAGTACCTGATCCAGCGCTATCCGGGCAATGAATATGCCTACCGTGCCCAGGCGCGCCTGCAAACGCTGGAGAAACTCGGCCACTACCGCGGCGGTGAACCGGCGGTGACCAGGCCAGCGACGAGCGTACCTTGGCGCTAATGCCAAGGTGTGTTGTATTGACAGGGAGATTTGTCGCAGCGTGCGCTAACCTGTAACTCAACTGATACAACAACCGCCAGTACCAGGCATTCCTGGCATCGCGGACGGACTGACCTTGACGCTATTCAATAAACGACTTATCGACCGCCACCAGCTGCCCTTTGTCCTGAAAGTGTTCAATCGCTTCAACGGCCAGGAGATGGGCCAGCTCGGCAACGCCTCCGAAAACGGCATGATGCTGATCAGCGAACTGCCGGTCATGGTGGGCCCCGATTACGAATTGCAGTTGCGCCTGCCGTTGACGGGGGGTGGGCATCAGTTCGTCAACCTTACGGCCAGTTGCCTGTGGTGCCGCGAGGACCAGACCCCTGGGTATTACGATTCGGGTTTCATGTTGTTGCAGGCCCCTCGCGAATACGATGACTTTGTACGCTCCCTGCAGGAGTACTTCAGTTTTCGCGCCTCCTCTACCTCGGTTTGACAGGTCGGTATTGCCGAGCGCTGATGCCCGCCCATGGGACTGGCGCGGGCCAATAGGGGCTGCATAGCACCGCCTACTGGCCCCAGGTAGCTTCATCGGCTCGACGTCAGGCCCGGCTCAACGCGTTAGAATCAGGGCGACCCTGCAACAGGACGGCCCTGTGACCTCAAGCATTTTCTGGCATGACTACGAAACCACTGGCATCAACCCGCGCTGCGACCGGCCCGTGCAGATGGCAGGGGTACGTACTGACCTTGACCTCAATGAAATCGACGATCCGGTCAACCTCTACTGCCGCCTATCGGACGATATACTGCCGCACCCTGCTGCCTGCCTGGTGACGGGCGTCACGCCGCAACAGTTAGCCGAAAAGGGCCTCGGCGAGGCCGAGTTCATGGCGCGGGTGCACGCCGAGCTGGCACAACCCGGCACCTGTGGCGCCGGCTACAACACGCTGCGTTTCGACGACGAGGTCACCCGCTACAGCCTCTACCGCAACTTCTTCGACCCTTACGCCCGCGAATGGCAGGGCGGCAACAGCCGCTGGGACTTGATCGATGTCGTTAGAGCCGCGTGCGCCTTGCGGCCCGATGGCATCCAATGGCCCCAGCAGGACGGGCGCACCAGTCTGCGCCTTGAGTTGTTGAGCAAGGCCAATGGCATCGAGCATGGCCATGCACACGAAGCGCTGTCCGATGTTCGGGCGACCATTGCCCTTGCTCGGCTGATACGCGAGAAGCAGCCCAAGTTGTACGACTGGTTGTTTCAGCTTCGCAGCAAGCATAAGGTCATGGAGCAAATACGGTTGCTACAGCCGATGGTGCATATTTCCGGGCGCTTCAGTGCCGCGCGTCATTACCTGGGCGTCGTGTTGCCATTGGCCTGGCACCCTAAGAACCGCAATGCATTGATTGTTTGCGATCTGCATCAGCAAACCCTGCCGCTGATTGAGGAAAATGCTGAAACTTTACGCCAGCGGCTCTATACCCGTCGGGAAACACTTGGCGAAGGCGAGCTGCCCGTACCGCTCAAACTCATTCAGATCAACCGCTGTCCGGTGGTCGCGCCCCTTTCTGTAATACGACCGGCCGATCAAGCGCGTCTTGGGATCGACCTGGATACGTTACAACGGCGCGCAGAGACATTGGCCCGTCAACAGGATCAATGGCAGGAAAAACTGGCGCTTATTTATACACAAGACGGTTTTGCGGCCAGTGAAGATCCTGAACAGCAATTGTATGAGCGGTTTCTCGGCCAGCGTGACCGGCGGCTATGCGATCAAGTGCGTTTGCTGGCGCCCGCACAGTTGGGCGCCGGGCAGTGGATGTTCGATGATCCACGCCTGCCCGAACTACTCTTTCGCTACCGTGCGCGTAACTTTCCGGACACCTTGAACGATGAAGAGCGGGCGCGATGGCAGGATTTTTGTAGGCAGCGTCTGGCTGACCCCCGCTGGGGTGCGCCCAATACCTTGGGTGATTTCGCCCAGGCCCTGGCCGTAGCCTGGCCTGACGCGGATGAAGCAGGGCGGCAAGTGCTGACTGCCTGGCAACTGCATGCCAACGCGTTGCAAACGCGGTTCGCCGTCAATTGAAAACCCATAAAAAAACGCCGGTTATTGACCGGCGTTTTCTTTACGAATAACAAATAGCGGGCAACGGACAATCAGTCCAGCAGGGTTGCCCAGCTTTCTACCACGTCACCGCCCCATTGAGCTTTCCACTCTTTCAGGGTTTTGTGGTTGCCACCTTTGGTTTCGATGACTTCACCGTTGTGCGGGTTCTTGTATTGCTTGACCTTGCGCGCGCGTTTAGTGCCAGTGGTTTTCACGGCGCCACGCGGCAGTTTGCTCATCTTGGCATCAGGGTCGAGCAGGGCAATGATGTCACGCAGCGATTTGGAATATTCGCCCATCAGGGTGCGCAGTTTGCCTTCGAACTCCAGTTCTTTTTTCAGCTTGTCATCCTGAGACAGGTTGGCCAGGCGGGCCTGAAGTTCCTTGATGGCTTCTTCGGTGGCGCGGTACTCGTTGATCAGGGACATGGAGTGTTCCTTAATGCGTGTTCGGGAATGTGTGGAGCAATAGTAAACAGGCAACTCTCGCAAGTAAACATATGATTGATGTATCAACAGTTGGTTAAGCTGTGACAGTATTTCTCCAAGTGAACAAAAATTTACATAGGTTGCCGTTTCATCCATAAATCTTGTCAGAAGATTCCCCACGGGTAGGCCCAGCGGCCCTATGCAGCACGTCGCAATCATTACTGCGTTTTTCTCAGCGTGCCGCTAGAATGAGCGCCTTTGCGAGTTCTGGAGTCTTATTCATGCGCACCTACCGTCTGGTGATCGCTTGCCCCGACCGTGTCGGCATCGTGGCGAAAGTCAGTAATTTCCTGGCCTTGTACAACGGCTGGATCACCGAAGCCAGCCATCACTCCGACGAGCAGACTGGCTGGTTCTTCATGCGTCATGAAATTCGCGCCGAGTCGCTGCCCTTCGGCATCGAGGCTTTTCGTGAAGCGTTCGCGCCCATCGCCGAAGAGTTCTCCATGACCTGGCGCGTGACCGATTCTGCCCAGAAGAAGCGGGTCGTGTTGATGGCAAGCCGTGAATCCCATTGCCTGGCCGATCTGCTGCACCGCTGGCACAGCGATGAGCTCGATTGCGATATTCCCTGCGTCATTTCCAACCACAATGACCTGCGCAGCATGGTCGAGTGGCACGGTATTCCGTTTTTCCATGTTCCAGTAGACCCCAAGGACAAGGCCCCGGCGTTTGCCGAAGTGTCACGCCTGGTGCAGGAACATGCAGCCGATGTGGTCGTGCTGGCGCGGTACATGCAAATTCTGCCGCCGCAACTCTGCCAGGACTATGCTGAAAAGGTGATCAACATCCACCATAGCTTCCTGCCATCGTTCGTCGGCGCCAAGCCGTACCACCAGGCGGCGCTGCGTGGCGTGAAACTGATCGGCGCGACTTGCCACTATGTGACCGAAGAGCTGGACGCCGGACCTATCATCGAGCAGGACGTGGTGCGGGTTACCCACGCCGACAGCATCGAGGACATGGTCCGCTTCGGGCGCGACGTGGAAAAAATGGTGCTGGCCCGCGGCCTGCGCTATCACCTGGAAGACCGGGTTCTGGTGCACGGCAACAAGACAGTGGTGTTCGACTGATCGCAGGGCTACTCCCAGACCTGTTGAGCAACGTGAGGATCGACCCATGGGACGGCGCGGTACTCCTACAGCCTCACCTCCCCCTGTAGTGGGTCAGGGTTGCCTGGCCCGCTACGATCCCGACGCCTTGCAGGACACCGACGGTACCGACTTCCCCGGTGCCGCGGCGCTTTGGCAAGCGCTCAACCCACCTGACGGCGCCAGCGCTCCAGCAGCGGACGCGCCAGCAGGCACACGAACACCGGCCCTCCGGCGAGCAGATACAGGTAGTAAGTGATGGCGCGCCAGATCAGGATCGCTGCCGCCGCCGTCGAGCTGCCCACCATGGGTGTCAGCAGGCTGGCCGAGGTCAGCTCGGCAGCGCCTGCGCCCCCGGGCATCATGCTGAACTGACCGGCGCTGAGCGATAGCATCTGGACCAGGAAGCTGGGGATCCAGGCCAGCTCCACGCCCAAGCCCCTGACCACTAGATACAACACGCTAAAGCGCAGCCCCCAGTGGACGCATGTCAGGCTGAACACCAGAAACAAAGTGCGCTTGGGCAGCTGCCAGGTTTGCGCCAAGGCCTGCACGAAACGAAGCAGCTTGCGCGCCCAGCGTCGTTTACGCGGTGCGCTGGTGCCCAGGCGCTGCAACAGTCGGCCGTTCAGACGCATCACCTTGCGCCGGTAGCGCAGCAACATCACCACGCCTGCCAGCGCCGCGCACAGCGGTGCTGCACTGCCCAGCAACATGCTTTCCTGGCTGCGCCCAAGGCTATGAAACAACGCATAGCCTGCTATCGCCAGCATGGCGCAGAAGAAAAACACCAGGTCATTGAGCTGATCCATCGCGAACACCGCGCCGCTGCGGGCTGCACTGATGCCCTCGCGGGCCAGCAAGGCCATCAGGGTCAAGGGGCCGCCGCCACCACCTGGAGTGGTGCAGATGGCGAACTCGGTGGCCATGACCACACCCAATGTGCGCACCCGCGATACACGCGCTGCCTGATCGCCCAGCAGCAGGCGCATCCGGCAGGCGTTGATCACCCAGCACAGCAGGATCATCCCCACCAACGTCATGAGCAGCTGCGGATCGAAACGGCTTAGCTTGGGCAGCAGTTCGCTGCCGCCCAACAGTGCAGGCACCAGGGCTGCGCCCAACAGCGCCAAGCCCAGCAGCAGCCAGCGGTTCACGCTGCCACCTGCCGCTCCAGCCAGGCTGACTTGGTCAAGGGTTCACGGCCGTCTTCGATCAGTTTTTCAAGGGTGCGCAACCAGTAGTCCCGTGAGTAGCGATGGCGCATGTCCACCGGATGCAGCCCGAGGCGCAGGGTGTTGGCGCCTTGCCAACGTCGACATTGCCAGTCACTGAGCACCCGCGACACTCCCCGGCGCCAGGCGCTGCGCGCGCTCCAGACCAGGCCGGGTGCATCGATGGCGGTAAAGTCCGGCAGGCGATAGAGGTGCTGCGGGGTGCTGGTGTACTTCAGCGGCAGTTGGCGCAGTGCTTGTCGCGTGCCCTGGCTCATCAACCAGGCGGGGGCCACGAAGCCTGCCACGGGCCAGCCTTGACGGTCGAACAGCGCCAGGCCGTCTTGTAGTCGGGTGATGGCCTGGTGTTCGTCCAGCGCGTAGAACTCGCCTTCATGGGTATAAATCCGCCGCATGAAGTAGTCCAGGGGCGTGCGCGGCGTGGGACCTTCATCGGCATGGGCGTAACCGTGCAGGGCCAGCTCGTCACCCGCGGCCAGACGGCGATCGAGCAACTGGCAGAAGCCGGGAGACTGAGTCAGCAGGTTACGTCGATGAAAATCGGGTACCACCAGCCAAGTCATGGGCACGTTACCCAATGCATCGACCGCCTGCACGAACGGCTCGTAGTCTGGCCAGGTCTCTGGGGCCACGTCATGCAGCACCAGCATCACGCTGCGGGAACGGGGATAGGCCTCAAGCATGTGCCCGCACCTGCTGTTGGTGGCCCAGTACGGCCTGGTAATGCTCAAGCAGGCCGTTGACTACGTTGTGCCATGAGTAGTGCTGCTCTACATGCCGCCTGGCCTGTGCACCGAGCTTGCGCGCACCCGCTTCGAACGCCTCGCGCACGGCCAGGGCCATTGCCCTGGCGTCATTGGGTTGGCACAAGCGACCGCACTGGTCGTTGACGATTTCGCCGAAGGCGCCGGCACGCACTGCAACCACGGGCGTACCACTGGCCATGGCTTCGAGGATGACCAGGCCGAACGTTTCCTGGTCGCCGGCATGCACCAACAGGTCGGCGCTGGCCATCAGGCGAGCCACCTGCTCAGGTGGGCAGAACTGGCCGATCACGCTGACGTTGTCGGGCACATTGGCGGGCATGTTGGACCCTACCAGCAGCAGGTGATAACCGCGCCCCAACTGCCGCATGCACTCAAGCAGAACGGGCAGGTTCTTCTCCCGTGAGCCACGGCCTGCATAAATCAGCAGCCGGCAGGTGTCGGCGATGCCCAGTTCGGCCCGCACCTGTGGATCGCGGCGTGCAGGATTGAAGGTTTCCAGGTCCACGCCCAGTGGCTGCACGTGGACATCACGTACTCCCAGGCGACGGAGCTTGTCTGCCATGACCTTGCTCGGTGCGAGCACCCGGTCGAAATTGCCATACAACTTGCTGACATAAGCCTCGACGTTGGGCGTGAACCAATTGCCCATGCGGTTGCTCACCAACAGCGGCAGGTCGGAGTGATAGAAGCCAATGACCGGCACGTCCAGCTGACGGCGAGCTTCCAGCGCCGCCCAGGCGGTCAGATACGGGTCGCCGACTTCGATCAGGTCTGGCTTTAGCGTGCGCAGCGTGTTGCACCATGGCGCCAGGCGTACCGGAAAGCGGTAGCCTTTGCCAAAGGGCAGGGGTAGTGCAGGCACATGATAGACACCGCCTTCATGCCGAGCGCTGGCGCCGGGGATCAACAGGCTGTGACGGACACCTTGCACGGCATCCAGGCGGTGGTGTTTGGCATCAAGGTAAGTGCGTACGCCGCCGCTGGCCGGGGCGTAGAACATGGTGATGTCGGCAATGTGCACGATCTGCATCCCTCCGGGATCGTCTTTCGGGTCTGTCATCGCGCGGTAACGAAACCGGCGTTGACATGCCATGAAGTTGACCTTTCAGAAGGGTAGTTTGTTCGATCAGCTTGTGCGGTTGGCCGCCCGGCAGCCGAGCGCTAGGCAATAGCGCTCGGCGGGTCGGTGCCGGGGCTGGGCCGGCTTCAGATACGGAAAGTGCCGACCAGGTGTTTCAAGCGGCTGGCCTGCTGCTCCAGGTCAGAACAGGCACGCAGCGTCGCCTGCAGGTTTTCCACGCCTTCCTGGTTGAGCATGTTGATTTCGTTGATATCCATGTTGATGGCTTCGACCACGGCCGTCTGCTCTTCGGTGGCCGTGGCCACGGACTGGTTCATGCCATCGATTTCGCCAATGCGCACGGTGACACTGTCCAGCCGCTCACCTGCCTGGTTGGCGATCTGCACGCTGTCCAGGCTGTGGCGCTGGCTCTGGTCCATGGTTTCGACCGACTCGCGGGCACCCACTTGCAGCTCCTCGATCATGCCCTGGACCTGCTGCGCGGATTCCTGGGTGCGATGGGCCAGGTTGCGCACTTCATCGGCCACCACTGCGAAACCACGACCTGCTTCACCGGCGCGCGCGGCCTCGATGGCGGCGTTGAGCGCCAGCAGGTTGGTCTGCTGGGAGATGCTGGTGATCACTTCGAGAATCTGGCCGATGTTGACGGTCTTGCTGTTGAGCGTCTCGATGTGGGCGCTGGACGTTACGATCAAGTCGGAAAGACGGTTCATGGCGGCGATGTTGCGATCGACTACCTGCTGGCCTTCTTCTGCCAGGCGCCGTGCAGAACTTGCATGCTGGGACGCCTGCGCCGCATTGCCGGCGATCTCCTGGGCGGCAGCGCCCAGCTCGTTGATGGCGGCCGCCACGCTGTTGGTGCGGTTGGACTGTTCGTCGGAATTGGTCATCGACGAGTTGGACGCACTGATGACACGCAACGCAACTTCGTTCACCTGCTCGGTGGCCGAGGACACTTCACGGATCGAGCCGTGGATACGCTCGACGAAGCGGTTGAAGGCGTTGCCCAGGATGCCGAACTCGTCGTGGTGGTGGATGCGCAGGCGCTTGGTAAGGTCGCCTTCACCCTCGGCGATGTCCTCCATGGCCCGTGTCATGGTGTGCAGCGGCTGCATCAGCACACGGATCAGCAGCCCCAGCAGGGCGATGATGATCACCACGGCCACCACGGTGGCAATCACGGCGGAGGTGCGGAATGTGCTGAGCATCGCGAAGGCCTTGTCCTTGTCCACCGACAGGCCGATGTACCAATTGGCCGAAGGCAAGCCGGTCACCGGTGTGAACGTCAGCAGGCGGGCCTGGCCGTCACTTTGCACTTCGGTGAGCTCGGGCGTGAGCTTTGGTGTGCGCTCAGGGAACAGGTCTGACAATGATTTCATCACCAGGCCTTGATCCGGGTGCACCAGGATCTTGCCTTGGTCATTTACCAGGAACGCATAGCCCATGCCGCCGAAATTCAGCGAGTTGATGATTTGCGCCAGGCCGTCCAGCGCCAGGTCACCCCCGACCACGCCCACCGAATCGGCCACCTTGTCGAGTATGCCGATGACCATCTTGTTGGTGGTCATGTCGATGTAGGGTTCGGTCAGCAGGGTGCCGCTGGCACTCATGCCATCCTTGTACCAAGGGCGTGTGCGGGGGTCGTAGCCGTCAGGCATCTTTGCATCCGGGCGTACGCTGAAGCTGCCATCGACCCTGCCCAGGTAAACGGTTAGGAAACTCGATATCAGCGCCTGCTGGCCCATCAGGGTTTCAGCGTTGGCCGGTTGCTGGGCGATATTCTGCGCCAGGTTTTCGACCAGTTTGATACGCCCCTCGAACAAACTGCGGATGTTGGTCGAAGTGGAGGCGCCCATCTCAGTCAGGTAGTCCTGAAGGTCCTCGCGAATCGCATTACGCTGCAGATAATCGTTGTAGAGGGTGAACAGGCTGAATGCGAGGATCACGATCAGTGATGCTGCCAGCAGAATCTTGTGGCTGAAACGAAGGCTTTTGTTCATGAAATCATCGGGTCCGCTAAGGTTTTGTATCAGGCGTTCGCAGCTGTAGGGCCCAGCCAGTGCAACATCCCGAAAAGTCCTTTTTCGGTTGTTCTCTCTGAGTAAGGCGAATATCACCCAGAGGTATCGGCCGGAGTAAGACAAAGCTTGAGCAGAGGATTAAAGAGATGTCGGAATCTTCATTTATCGTTGTAGGATCAAGCCCTGATGGCCAGCCCGTAGGGCAGGCGATGCGGCTTGCCAACCGGCACGGGCTGGTGGCAGGGGCCACCGGTACCGGCAAGACCGTGACCCTGCAACACTTGGCCGAAGCGTTCAGCGATGCCGGGGTGGCGGTGTTCGCGGCCGACGTCAAGGGCGATTTGTGTGGGCTGGGCGCCAAAGGCGCGCCTGAGGGCAAGGTGGCCGAGCGCATCGCCGGGATGCCTTGGTTGCGCCACCAGCCACAGGCCTATCCGGTGAGCGTGTGGGACATCGCGGGCCAGTCGGGTCATCCGTTGCGTACCACGATCAGCGAAATGGGGCCTTTGCTGCTGGGCAACCTGCTTGAGCTCACCGATAGCCAACAGGCAGCGCTGTATGCCAGTTTCAAGGTGGCTGATCGCGAAGGCCTGCTGTTGCTGGACCTCAAGGACCTCAAAGCGCTGCTTGGCCACTTGAAGGACAACCCGCAGGTGTTGGGCGAAGACAGTGCGCTGGTGACCGGAGCGTCCGTTCAGGCGTTGCTGCGCAGGCTGGCCACCCTGGAGCAACAGGGGGCAGAGGCGTTGTTCGGTGAGCCGGCATTGCAGCTCGAAGATATTCTACGGCCCGACCCGGATGGGCGAGGGCGCATCCATTTGCTCGACGCCAGCCGCCTGGTGCATGAGGCGCCCAAGGTCTATGCCACGTTTCTGCTGTGGCTGCTGGCCGAACTGTTCGAGCAACTGCCCGAGCGTGGCGATGCCGAAAAACCGGTGCTGGCGTTGTTCTTCGATGAAGCGCACCTGCTGTTCAAGGACACGCCCAAGGCCTTGCAGGACCGCCTGGAGCAGGTGGTGCGGCTGATTCGCTCAAAGGGGGTAGGGGTGTATTTCGTCACCCAGTCCCCAGCGGATCTACCCGATGCAGTCCTGGCCCAACTGGGTTTGCGAATCCAGCATGGCCTGCGGGCTTATACGGCCAAGGAGCAGAAGGCGCTGCGTGCCGTAGCTGAGGGCTTTCGCCCCAACCCTTCATTCGATGCGTTGTCTTCGCTGACCGAACTGGGCATCGGGGAGGCCTTGGTCGGCACGCTTGAGGACAAGGGAACACCTGCCAGGGTGCAGCGGGTGCTGATCGCGCCCCCGCAATCGCGTATCGGCCCGTTGAGTGAGTCTGAACGCAGTGCGCTGATTGCGCGTTCACCTTTGGTTGGCCGTTATGACAAACCCATAGACCGGGACTCGGCTTACGAAAGGCTCAACAAGCGCAAAGGCGAAGCGGTGGAGCCCGCGCCGCAACCCAAGGCCGATGGCAGCAGTTTTGCCGAAAAGGCGGGCGAATTCCTGCAAGGCGCGGCCGGGCAGGCGATCAAGTCGGCGGTGCGTCAGGCTGCCAATCAACTGGGGCGGCAGCTGGTGCGCGGGCTGATGGGCTCGTTGCTGGGCGGGAAGAAGAAGTAGCTGCGCGGTGTGAAGCCATCGCCCATAAAAAAAGGCGCCCGACGGCGCCTTCTCATACGGGCTGAGGTCAGCCGATTGCCTTGGACGCCAACCAGAACAGGCCGGCCGCAAGACCCATCGAGGCAGGCAGGGTCAGCACCCAAGCCATCAGGATGGTCTTCACCGTACCGCCCTGCAGGCCGCTTTTGTTGGCGACCATGGTGCCGGCAACGCCGGAAGACAGTACATGCGTGGTGGAAACCGGCAGCGCAAACACGTTGGCCATGCCAATGGCGCAGGCCGCGGTGATCTGCGCCGACATGCCCTGGGCATAGGTCATACCCTGCTTGCCGATCTTCTCGCCGACGGTCAACACCACGCGGCGCCAGCCAACCATGGTGCCCAGGCCCAGGGCCAGGGCAACGGCCACGATCACCCAGAACGGGGCGTACTCAGTGGTGGCGGTCAGGTCCTTGCGCAGCTTTTCCAGGTCCGACTTTTCACGCGCGTCCAGGCCTGGCAGCTTGCCAACCTTCTTCGCGGTGTCGTCCAGGCACAGCAGGTAACGGCGTACTTCGACACGCTTGTCCGCGTCCAGGGCCCGGTAGTCGGTCACGCCCTGCAGCGAGGATTGCAGCGCGGCGATGGTCGGCTCGGTCTGCTGCGGATTGCAGCTGAACTGCTCAGGCAGGTCACTGGCCTTGGCCTTGCCCAGCGCCAGGAACTCGCCCAGCGTGGCAGCGTTGCGCTCGTAGAACTGGCTCATGTGCAACGTGGCGTCACGGGTGCGTTCGATCTGGTAGGTGGTGCTGTTCAGGTCGAGCACGAACTTGGCCGGTACGATGCCGATCAATACCAGCATGATCAGGCCAATGCCTTTCTGGCCGTCATTGGAGCCGTGCACGAAGCTCACACCCATGGCCGAAATCACCAGCACCAGGCGATTCCAGAAAGGCGGGTGCTTCTTGTCGTCCAGTTTGCGGCGTTGTTCAGGCGTCTTGTGCATCTTCGACAGCGGGCGCCACCATTTCAGGCCAAGCAGTACTAGCGCAGCCACGGCAAACCCGGCAATCGGCGAAACCACCAGGGACATGGCGATATCGATGGCTTTCTGCCAATTGACGCCGTCACCCAGCGGAATGCCGTTGATGAGCGCATTGGCCAGGCCCACGCCCAGGATCGAGCCGATCAAGGTATGCGAGCTGGACGCAGGAATACCGAAGTACCAGGTGCCCAGGTTCCAGGTAATGGCTGCGGCCAACAGCGAGAAGACCATGGCCAGGCCATGCCCGGTGTTCACATTGATCAGCAACTCTACCGGTAGCAGGTGCACGATGGCGTAAGCCACCCCGACCCCACCCAGCAGAACGCCAAGGAAGTTGAACACGCCGGAGAAGAACACGGCCAGGTGTGGCGGCATGGCTTTGGTGTAGATGACGGTGGCTACCGCGTTGGCGGTGTCATGAAAGCCATTGATGAACTCGAAGGCGAGCACGAAGGTCAAGGCGAGCAGCAGGCTCACCAATACCCAGGCATCCAGTCCGCTGAATAAATCGATCATGAAGGTTGTCTGGCGGTCGTAGGGGGGCCGGATTATGCCAGAAAACGTTGGCAATCGATGCACCCACCGCAGCCGCTGATCATGTCGCGAAGGTCAGAAAACGCCACCTACAGCCGCAGGTTGATCGGCATCATCTAATGCAAATGCATTCAACGTCAGCGAAAAATCAACAAAATTCGCGAAAAGGTAACGCCTTTACCGTTTTAAACGGTTGTATGAAATTTGTGAAATTCCGTTACAACCATTGCGCCAGAGCAGTGAGGCGCTCTGGGCACTCCTTGCGCAACTTGACGACTGGGCAAAGGACTCAGGGCGTGGCGCTGCGCAATTCCTTCTCCATGCGTTCCAGCTCCTGACTGAATGCCTGGTCGCGCATGTTGGCGCGTTTACGCCATGGTTTGCGTTCCGGTTCCGGCTGCGCCGCATAGGTGGTCACTTCGCCGCCATACACATCCTTGAAACGCTCGGCCTGGCGCTCGAGTTCTGCGCGCAGTTCTTCTTTTGTCACATGCAGTACCTGAATTGAATTGAAAGGAGGACCGCCCTGTCGGCTTAACCGTTATGCGGTATCGACACGTTAACTTGCCGGCGGGATCTACATCGGCGAGTCGTCCAGCAAGACGACCGGAGTATATCAACACGCGAACAAGGCCAGCGTGATGGGATTGGCGCGATGGACAATCAAACACATGTCGAAATTAAGAAAACCTCAACGTATGAAAGTTCGATACCCAACGATGCGAGTCGCATAAACAAAACGGCCCCACCAATTGGCAGGGCCGTTGCCTGGGACTTCTACGGTGGGTACCTGACCAGTCTCTCCAAAGAAGCCACAAGTGGCACTGGAAAGGTATAAGCAAACGTGTCGCCGGTCAATTGCGATTATCGGCCGGTTGTTCGATAATCGCACAAGTCGGCGATTTTGTTGAGGTGTGTGATGAAGGACGTTAAAACAGCCCGTGACGGTGGCCTGCCCGAAACAGCGCGCAGCCTGGCGCCAGCCCTGGCCCCGCCGATCGTGGCATCACCGGCCAAGCGCATTCAGGCGTTCACCGGCGATCCTGACTTCATGACCTCCTTGGCGCGCGGGCTTGCCGTCATCCAGGCATTTCAGGAACGCAAGCGGCACCTGACCATCGCGCAAATCAGTCACCGCACTGAAATCCCCCGGGCAGCCGTGCGCCGGTGCCTGCATACCCTGATGAAGCTGGGGTACGCGACCACCGACGGGCGTACCTACTCCCTACTGCCCAAAGTGCTTACGCTGGGCCATGCGTACCTGTCATCGACACCCCTGGCCATTTCCGCGCAGCCTTACCTGGACCGTATCAGCGACCAGTTGCACGAAGCGGCCAACATGGCGACCCTCGAAGGGGACGATATTCTGTACATCGCCCGCTCGGCGACAGTAGAGCGCCTGATCTCGGTGGACTTGTCGGTCGGTGGGCGCCTCCCGGCGTATTGCACGTCCATGGGCCGCATCCTCCTGGCGGCCATGGACGACACCAGCCTGCGCGAATACTTCGACCGCGCCGACCTCAAGGCGCGCACCAGCCGTACCTTGCACGACGCCCCGTCGCTGTTTGCCTGCATCGAGCAAGTGCGTAGCCAGGGATGGTGCGTGGTCGACCAGGAACTCGAACAGGGGCTGCGCTCGGTTGCCGTGCCCGTCTACGACGCCTCAGGCCAGGTGCTGGCGGCGTTGAACGTCAGTACCCACGTCGGGCGTGTACCGCGCAGTGAACTGGAACAGCGGTTTCTTCCGGTTCTGCTGGAGGCTAGCCAGGAGTTGAGCCATCAGCTGTTTGGTTGAGAACGCATGCTTGCCTGCGGATCATCAGCCCAGCCTGCCTGACAAAAGCGTTCGATAATCGCCCATTTCAGCCTTGAGCCAATTGTGGTGGATCCGCCTTTGTCCCTAACCTGATGCCCATCCGGGGGACAGGTTGCAGTGACCGATTGTGCCCCTATCCCCGGCGCCCATGGTCATTGCAGGAGAGGCAAGATGCGCGAGGTGTATATCTGTGATGCCGTTCGTACGCCCATTGGCCGATTCGGCGGTGCCTTGGCCGGCATACGGGCTGACGATCTGGCGGCGGTACCACTCAAGGCGCTGATCGAGCGCAACCCCGGTGTGCACTGGACGCAACTGGACGAGGTGTTTTTCGGCTGTGCCAACCAGGCCGGCGAAGACAACCGTAACGTGGCGCGCATGGCGCTGCTGCTGGCCGGGCTGCCGGAATGCGTGCCGGGCGTTACCCTCAACCGCTTGTGCGCTTCAGGCATGGAGGCCGTTGGCGCGGCGTTCCGCGCCATCGCCTGCGGCGAGATGGAGCTGGCCATCGCGGGCGGGGTGGAGTCGATGTCGCGTGCGCCATTTGTCATGGGCAAGGCACAAAGCGCTTATTCACGCAGCATGCAACTTGAAGACACCACCATTGGCTGGCGTTTCGTCAACCCGCTCCTGAAAGCGCAATACGGTGTGGATGCCATGCCGCAAACGGCCGACAACGTGGCTGACGACCACGGCATCTCCCGCGCCGACCAGGATGCGTTTGCCTTGCGCAGCCAGCACAAGGCCGCAGCGGCGCAGGCTGCCGGGTTCTTCGCCGAGGAAATCGTGCCGGTGTGCATCGCGCATAAGAAGGGTGAGACCTGGGTAGAGCACGATGAGCACTTGCGGCCCAATACCACCCTTGAGGCCTTGGCCAAGCTCAACCCCGTCAATGGCGTGGGCAAAACGGTCACGGCGGGCAATGCATCGGGGGTCAACGATGGCGCGGCAGCGATGATCCTGGCGTCTGCCCAGGCCGTGCACACCCATGGCCTGACCGCTCGCGCCAAGGTGCTGGGCATGGCCAGTGCGGGGGTAGCCCCGCGGGTCATGGGCATCGGGCCGGTGCCTGCCGTGCGCAAGCTGATCGAGCGACTGGGCATTTCCATCAGCGCCTTCGATGTCATCGAACTCAACGAAGCCTTCGCCAGCCAAGGGCTGGCCGTTCTTCGCGGGCTGGGGGTGGCGGACGATGCGCCCCAGGTCAACCCCAACGGCGGGGCCATCGCCCTGGGCCACCCATTGGGCATGAGCGGTACGCGCCTGGTGCTGACGGCGCTGCACCACCTTGAGCGCACAGGCGGGCGCAAAGGCTTGGCCACGATGTGCGTGGGTGTCGGTCAAGGGCTGGCGCTGGCCATTGAACGGCTTTGACAGAACCAGCGCTCGGGTGGCTCACGTATAAGGGCAGCCGCCAACGCTTCGCTGCACCTGATTGCACACCACGCGGAACGACTGTGTAACCAGGTATGTCTAGACTTACCTTGTATCCTCCAGGAGCACGACTGACATGACCACCCCTCACTACACGGGCGAGGAGCGGAGCAAACGCATCTTCGCCATCGTCGGCGCCTCTTCCGGCAACCTGGTGGAATGGTTCGACTTCTATGTCTACGCCTTCTGCGCCATTTATTTTGCCCCGGCGTTCTTCCCCTCCGATGACCCGACTGTGCAGCTGCTCAACACCGCCGGCGTGTTTGCCGCAGGTTTTCTGATGCGGCCTATCGGCGGCTGGATCTTTGGACGCCTGGCCGACCGCCACGGTCGCAAGAACTCGCTGATGATCTCGGTACTGATGATGTGCTTCGGGTCCTTGGCCATCGCTTGCCTGCCCACCTACGCCAGCATCGGTACCTGGGCGCCGGCATTGCTGCTGCTGGCGCGCTTGGTTCAAGGCCTGTCGGTAGGTGGTGAATACGGCACCACGGCGACCTACATGAGCGAAGTCGCCCTGCGTGGCCAGCGGGGCTTCTTTGCATCGTTCCAGTACGTGACCTTGATTGGCGGCCAGTTGCTGGCGGTATTGGTGGTGGTGATCCTGCAGCAGCTGCTGACCGAAGACGAACTGCGCGCCTGGGGCTGGCGAATTCCTTTCGTGGTCGGTGCGATCGCTGCCGTCATCTCCTTGATGCTGCGCCGCTCGCTGCACGAAACCAGCAGCGCAGAGACGCGCCAGGACAAGGACGCCGGGAGTATTCGCGGTCTGTTCGGCAATCACCTGGCGGCCTTCATCACGGTGCTGGGCTATACCGCCGGCGGCTCGCTGATCTTCTACACCTTTACCACCTACATGCAGAAGTACCTGGTCAACACGGCCGGCATGACCGCCAAGCACGCCAGCTACGCAATGACTGGGGCGCTGTTCCTGTTCATGGTGATGCAGCCGTTCTTCGGCATGTTGTCCGACCGCATTGGCCGGCGTAACTCCATGCTGCTGTTCGGCGCGCTGGGTACGGTGTTCACGGTGCCATTGCTCATGGCGCTCAAGACGGTAAGCAGCCCATTCATGGCGTTTGTGCTGGTGAGCCTGGCGCTGTGCATCGTCAGCTTCTACACCTCCATCAGCGGCCTGGTGAAGGCCGAGATGTTCCCACCCCAGGTACGGGCGTTGGGCGTGGGGCTGGCGTATGCGGTGGCCAACGCCGTGTTTGGCGGGTCGGCGGAGTACGTGGCCCTGGGCCTCAAAACCCTTGGCATGGAGAACACGTTCTACTGGTACGTGACCGCAATGATGGCTATTGCCTTCCTGTTCAGCCTGCGCTTGCCAAAACAAGCCAAGTACCTGCACCACGATCATTGAGGGGCCCGACACCGGGCGTGAGGCGCGGTGGGTCGTCTGCTGTAACGGGACGGCCTGCCGGGGATGTCAGTGTTGCACGGCCTTACGCACCGCCACGGGGCCGGCGGCGCTCTCGACCTGGCGCTTGAGGGCAGGGCACAGGCCCATCAGGAACGCCGCCTCGGCCACCACGAACAGCGGCCCGATGATCAGTCCGCTGATGTCATCGACGAACGCTGGCTTGCGCCCCTCGTAGTGGTGACCGACGAACTGAATGATCCAGCCCACCACGAACGCCCCCACGCCTACCGACAGCCACAGCGCCGTGGTCTGCACCGCCAGCAAGTGACCCAGCCACAGACACAGGCCGAGCAGGACGCCCATCACCAGGCCGAAGCGAAGCTCAAGACGCAGGTAGAACCAGGTAGCCGCGGCCGAGACAAGCAGGGCAGGGGATAACCAGATGCCGCCCAAGGACACGCCTGGCCGCGACAACAGAATGGCCACGGACAGGACGATCAAGGGTATGCCGACGAAATGGGTGGCGATGTTGCGTGGGTCGCGGTGATAGCCCGCGTAGCGGATCAGGTGCTCGGCGAGGGTGCTCATGGTGCTGCCTCCTGGTGGGCTTGCCGGGGTGTGCCCGATATAGCTCAGGATAGCTGTGGTCACCATCATCATCAGCCTGGCGAATGCCAGGGCCGCGCCTTGCTCACCACCCACCGCGTCTGTCGAGGCCTGGCCGGTGGTGAGCAAGCGGGCGGGTATCAGCCGCGGGGCGTCTGTACCGAGGCCTGTTGACTGGCCTGCCCGGTGCGCTCGTACCAGCCACCACCGAGTGCCTTGTACAGGTTGACCTCGCTGGTCAGCTGCGAAAGGCGGTCACCGATCAGCGCCTGCTGCGCACTGAACAGATTGCGCTGGGCGTCGAGGAAGGTCAGGTTGCTGTCGATGCCGATACGGTAACGGCGCTCTGCCAGGCGGTAGTAGTCCTGGTTGGCTTGCACCAGGTCTTGCTGGGCCTGCAGTTGCTCCTCGAAGGTCTTGCGCGCGGCCAGCCCGTCGGACACTTCCTGGAACGCAGTCTGAATGGACTTCTCGTAGCGGGCGACGTTGATGTCCTTCTGGATCTTGGCGTAGTCCAGGCTCGCTTTCAGGCTTCCGGCGGTGAAGATCGGCAGGTTGATCTGCGGCTGGAACAGCCAGGTGCCCGACCCCCCCTTGAACAGCCCGCCCATGTCGGTGCTCAAGGTGCCTGCATTGGCCGTGAGGCTGATGCTGGGGAAGAAGGCCGCGCGGGCAGCGCCGATGTTGGCGTTGGCCGCCTTGAGCAGGTGCTCGGCCTCCTGAATGTCAGGGCGGCGCTGCAACAGGTCCGACGGCAGGCCCGCCGGTACCTCGGCCAGCTGATCGGCATCCAGGCGCAGTGGCTCAGGCAGGTTGGTGGGGATGCCGGTACCCAGCAGGACGGTCAGGCTGTTCACGTCCTGGGCGACCAGGCGCTGGTACTGCGAGTACTTGACCCGGGCACCTTCGACAGCCGTGCGGGCCTGGCTCAGGTCCAGCGCCGACGCCACACCCACCTCGTTGCTGCGGCGGGTGAGGTTGTAACTTTCCTGATAGTTCTTCAGGGTTTCCTCGGTCAGCTTGAACAGCGCCTGGTCGGCCTGCCAGGTGTAGTAGGCGTTTGCCACGCTCGCGACCAGGCTGATCTGGGTGGAGCGACGCGCCTGCTCGCTGGACAGGTAGGTCTCCAGCGCCTGCTCCGACAGGCTGCGCACGCGGCCGAACAGGTCGAGTTCATAGGCACTGACGCCAAGGGTTGCCGAATACTGGCTGGTGATGCCCGACTGGCCCGTCTGCGACATGTTCGCCGGGATGCGCTGGCGGCTGCCACTGCCGTTGGCCGACACCGCCGGGAACAGGTCCGCACGCTGGATGCGGTACTGGGCGCGGTAGGCGTCGATGTTCAGCGCCGCGACGCGCAGGTCCCGGTTGTTGACCAGCGCGGTCTGGATCAGTTGCTGCAGCGCCGGGTCGTTGAAGAACTGCCGCCAGCCCTGTTCGGCGGCAGCGACGTCCGCCGATTGGGTAGGCGAGTAGGCCGGGCCTTGCGGCCACTGGGCAGCCACCGGTGCTTCCGGGGTCTGGTAGTCGGGGATCAGCGAGCAGCCGCCGAGAATGAAAGCGGTGACTGCCAGGGACAACAAAGACTTGGTCATTGCCCAGCCTCATAACGTGGAGTTTCAGGGGTGTCATCTTTTTTCGGCTCTTTGCTGCCGAACAGCGACGACACTGCGACGAAGAACAACGGTACCCAGAAGATGGCCAGTACGGTCGCACTGATCATGCCGCCGATCACGCCGGTACCAATGGCGTGCTGGCTGCCGGCGCCGGCGCCGCTGGCGATGGTCAACGGTACCACGCCAAGGATGAAGGCCAGCGAGGTCATGATGATCGGGCGCAAACGCATGCGGCACGCCTCGATTGCCGCGTCGTACAGGCTGCGGCCCTGCTCGTGCAATTCCTTGGCGAACTCGACGATCAGAATGGCGTTCTTGGCCGCCAGGCCGATGGTGGTCAAGAGGCCGACCAGGAAGTACACGTCATTGGACAGCCCGCGCAGGCTGGTAGCGATCAACGCACCAATGATGCCCAGTGGCACCACCAGCACCACGGCGATCGGGATCGACCAGCTTTCGTACAGCGCTGCCAGGCACAGGAACACGAACAGCAGCGACAGGGCGAACAGGGCCGGCATTTGCGAACCGGAGAGCTTCTCCTCGTAGGACATGCCCGTCCAGGAGAACCCTACACCGCTTGGCAGTTCACCGGCGATGCGCTCGACCTCGGCCATGGCCTCACCGGTACTGTAGCCAGGTGCAGGCGCACCGAGGATTTCCATGGCTTCCACGCCGTTGTAGCGCGAAAGCTTGGGCGAGCCGTAGGTCCATTCACCTTTGGCGAAGGAAGAGAACGGCACCATTTCGCCATCGGCGTTGCGCACATACCACTTCTGCAGGTCTTCCGGGCTCATCCGGGCATTGGCTTCGCCCTGGATGTAGACCTTCTTGACCCGGCCGCGGTCGATGAAGTCGTTGACGTAGCTGGCACCGAAGGCAATCGACAGGGTGTTGTTGATGTCCGAGATGGTCACGCCCAGGGCGCTGGCACGCTCGTCATCGATGGTCAGCTGGTACTGCGGCTCGTCGTTCAGGCCGTTGGGGCGTACACCGCTGAGCACCTTGCTCTGCGAAGCCTTGGCCAGGAACTGGTTGCGAGCCTCCATCAGCTTGGCATGGCCGACACCGCCGCGGTCTTGCAGGAATACGTCGAAGCCGGTGGCGTTACCCAGCTCGAGCACCGCTGGCGGGGCGAACGCGAAGACCATGGCGTCGCGGAAGCTGAAGAAGTGCTGCTGCGCCCGCTGGGCGAGGCCGAATACGCTGTTTTCCGCCGTACGCTCACCCCAGGGCTTGAGCATGATGAACGCCATACCTGAGCTCTGGCCGCGGCCGGCGAAGTTGAAGCCGTTGACGGTGAACACCGAGGACACCGTGTCGGCTTCGTCCTTGAGCAGGTATTCGCGCATCTGGTCGACCACTGCCTGGGTACGTTCGGCACTGGAACCGGCCGGCGTCTGGACCTGGGCAAACAGTACACCCTGGTCTTCCTCGGGCAGGAACGCAGTCGGAATGCGGGTGAACAGGAAAATCATGCCAGCCACGATCAGGGCATAGGCCAAGAGGAACGGGATCTTGTTGCGCAGGATGGCCCCCACGCTGCGCTCGTAACCGTTGACGCTGCGATCGAAGTTGCGGTTGAACCAGCCGAAGAACCCGCCCTTGGCCTCATGATGCTGGCCCTTTTTCAAAGGCTTGAGCATGGTGGCGCACAGCGCCGGTGTGAAGACCAGCGCCACCAGCACCGACAGGCCCATGGCCGAGACGATGGTGATGGAGAACTGACGGTAGATCACACCGGTGGAGCCGCCGAAGAACGCCATGGGCAGCAATACGGCCGACAACACCAGGGCGATACCCACCAGCGCGCCCTGGATCTGCTCCATGGAGCGCTTGGTGGCTTCCTTGGGCGGCAGCCCTTCTTCGGACATCACCCGCTCGACGTTTTCCACCACCACGATGGCATCGTCCACCAGCAGGCCGATGGCCAGCACCATGGCGAACATGGTCAGGGTGTTGATGCTGAAACCAGCGGCGGCAAGGATGCCGAATGTGCCCAGCAATACCACCGGTACGGTCATGGTGGTGATGACGGTGGCGCGGAAGTTCTGCAGGAACAGGTACATCACCAGGAACACCAGCACGACGGCTTCGATCAGGGTATGGATAACCCCGCTGATCGATTCGGTGACCACCGGCGTGGTGTCATACGGGAATACCGCCTTGACCCCTGGCGGGAAGAACGGCTCCAGGTCGGCAATGGTCTGGCGCAAGGCCTTGGCCGTGTCCAGTGCGTTGGCGCCCGTGGCCAGCTTGACGGCCAGGCCCGAGGCGGGCTTGCCGTTGAACTGGGCGCTGACGGCGTAGTTCTCGCCGCCCAGGCTGACCTGGGCGACATCACCCAGGCGGACCTGGGAGCCATCGTTGTTGACCTTGAGCAGGATCTTCTCGAACTGCTCGGCAGTCTGCAGGCGGGTCTTGCCGATGATGGTGGCGTTGAGCTGCGTCCCAGGCATGGCAGGCAGGCCGCCGAGCTGGCCGGAGGACACCTGCACGTTCTGGGCGGCCACGGCGGTCTTGACGTCCACCGGGGTGAGCTGGAACTTGTTCAACTTGGCCGGATCGAGCCAGATGCGCATGGCGTACTGGGCGCCGAACACCTGGAAGTCACCCACACCGGCCGTCCGCGAGATCGGGTCCTGCATGTTGGAGACGATGTAGTTGGCCAGGTCGTCCTTGGTCATGCTGCCGTCTTCGGACACCAGGCCGATCACCATCAGGAAGTTCTTCACAGCCTTGGTGACGCGGATACCCTGTTGCTGCACTTCCTGCGGCAGCAAGGGGGTGGCCAGGTTGAGCTTGTTCTGCACCTGAACCTGGGCGGTGTCGGGGTTGGTACCCTGCTCGAAGGTGGCGGTAATGGTCATGCTGCCATCGGAGTTACTTTCCGACGACACATAGCGCAGGTTGTCGATACCGTTGAGCTGCTGCTCGATCACCTGCACCACGGTGTCCTGCACGGTTTGCGCCGAAGCGCCCGGGTAGGTCACGGCAATGGCGATGGCCGGTGGGGCAATGCTGGGGTACTGGTTGATCGGCAACTTCAGGATCGACAAGGCGCCGACCAGCATGATCACCAAGGCGATCACCCAGGCGAAGATCGGGCGATCAATAAAGAACTTCGACATGGTTTACTCCGCTTTGGCGTCTGCTTTCGCTGCGTTGCCCTGGTTCGGGCTGTCCGGCTTCTTGACGTTGGTGGCTTCGCTGACCTTGACCTCGGCGCCTGGGCGCACGTACTGCAAGCCTTCGGTGATCAGGCGGTCGCCTGGGTTGAGGCCTTCCTCGATCAGCCAGTCGCTGCCCACGGTCCGGCTGGCCTTGAGCTGGCGCAGTTCGACCTTGTTGTCCTTGTTCACCACCAGCGCGGTAGGGGCGCCCTTGAGGTCGCGCGTCACGCCCTGCTGCGGTGCCAGGATGGCGTTGGCGTTCACGCCGGCCTTGAGCCGCGCATGCACGAACATGCCAGGCAGCAACGTGTGGTCAGGGTTGGGGAAGATGGCACGCAGGGTGACCGAGCCGGTGGTTTCGTCCACGGCCACTTCGGAGAACTCCAGGCGGCCTTCCTGCTTGTACAGGGTGCCGTCTTCGAGCACCAGTTGCACGGACGCTGCGTTGTCGCCGGCGCGCTGCAGTTGGCCGCTTTCCAGCTCGCGCCGCAGCTTGAGCAGCTCGGCGGTGGATTGGGTCACGTCCACGTAGATCGGGTCCAGTTGCTGGATGGTGGCCATGGCATTGGTCTGGCCGCTGTTGACAAGCGCACCTTCGGTTACCGCCGAACGACCGATGCGGCCACTGATGGGGGCCAGGACCTTGGTGTAGCGCAGGTCGATCTGCGCACTCTTGAGCGAGGCCTCGGCTTGCAGGCGCTTGGCATTGGCGTCGTCGTATTCCTGCCGGGAAACCGCCTGCTCCTCGATCAGCTGCTTGTAGCGATCAGCCAGAGAGCGGGTAGCCTGCAGGTCTGCCTGGGCCTTGCTCAGGTTGGCTTCATACACGGCCGGGTCGATCTGATACAGCTGCTGGCCCTGCTTGACCTCGCTGCCTTCCTTGAACAGGCGCTTGAGGATGATCCCGTTGACCTGTGGACGAACTTCGGCGATCCGGTAGGCATTGGTGCGGCCCGGCAGCTCGGTGGTCAAGGTGAAGGCTTGCGGCTGCAGGGTCACTACACCGACTTGAGGCGCCTGCTGCTGTTGCTGCTGCTGCGCGGCTTGGTCTTCTTTATTGCAGCCACTGAGCAGGGTTGCGAGGGCTACGGCTGAAACCAGGGCGGTAACGGCTGGCTTGAATTGCATGAGAATCCTCGGATCGCAGGAGCAGGGAGACGCTCAAGAGTAATGGAATGTCTTGATCTGGATAAATGGCTATCCGGTGGATAAATAGCTTGCTAAGGAATATACTTACATTCATGGTTGTTTGTAAATACCGCCGGGTTGTCCATGGCTACCGCCACAGCCCTTGATTAGCTTGATCCGCCAGGTGCCCCAAGAGGCGCCCCGGAGCCTTCCCGCACGCGTCGCCGCGTTCGGGCCAGATGAGGTTGTACTGCCATGGTCCGTCGAACCAAAGAGGAAGCCCAGGAAACCCGCGCCCAGATCATCCAGGCGGCGGAAAGGGCTTTCTACAAGCGCGGGGTTGCGCGAACCACCCTCGCGGACATCGCCGAACAGGCGGGCGTCACGCGAGGTGCAATCTACTGGCACTTCAATAACAAGGCCGAACTGGTGCAGGCACTGCTCGACAGCCTGCATGAAACCCATGACCATCTTGCACGCGCCAGCGAAAGCGAAGACGAACTCGACCCGCTCGACTGCATGCGCAAATTGCTGCTGCAAGTGTTCAACGACCTGGTGCTCGACGCCAGGACACGCCGTATCAATGAGATTCTGCATCACAAGTGCGAGTTCACCGATGACATGTGCGAAATCCGCCAGCAGCGCCAGGTGGCGGTAGTGGACTGCCATACAGGCATTACCCTGGCCTTGGCCAATGCCGTGCGCCGCGGCCAACTGCCGGTGGAGCTGGATGTGGAGCGGGCCGCGGTGGCCATGTTTTCCTACGTCGACGGGTTGATCAGGCGTTGGCTGTTGCTGCCCGACAGCGTGGACCTGCTGGGCAACGCCGAGAAATGGGTCGACGCCGGGCTGGATATGCTGCGCTTGAGCCCGGCGATGCGCAAATGAGACTTTGTGAAGGTTTGTGAGGGCTTGATTCCCAGGGTACGGGCCAGTGAGCCGCACCTGAGCCTACCTGCGTGCCACCTCAGTGCCCGCGCAGTGGCCGATCAGGCAGCAACACCGCCACCACCAGTGCAATGACGCCAACCCCTGCGCTGGCCATCAACAGATGCCGGAACGTGACCGCCAGGTGTGCCTGCAGTTCGGGGCTCACCGGGTTGGCCTTGAAAGTCCCTAGCAGCGGATTGTCCAGCAACGCCAGCCCGCCTTGGTGCAGCAAGGCCAGCAACAGGCTCGACATGCACGCCACGCCCATGGCGCCACCGAGGGACCGAAACAGGTTGGTGGTGCTGGTGGCGACCCCCATGTCCTGGATCTGCACGGCATTCTGTGTGCCTACCAGTGACGTCGGGAACTGCATTCCGCACGCTATTCCTGTCAGCAGCATGAACAGTGCACTGGCCAGTCCGGCCTGTGGCGGGGTGATCGCCAAGGCCAAGACAGACACGGGCATCAGCAGGGCGCCAACCAGGATCTGCGGCTTGTAGCGGCCAAGCCGCGTTGTCAGTCGTCCTGCGGTAAAAGCACCGATGGGTAGCCCCATGGCCAACGGCAGCAGATGCAAGGCGGCGCTGTCGGCACCGGCACCGGTGAGGCTTTGGTAGCGCAAGGGCATCAGCATGGTCAGGGAAATGGCCTGGAAACTGGCGAAGAAAATCACCCCCCAGCACAGTACTGCGGCGCGATTGTTGAATAGCTTCAACGGCAGCAGTGGCTCGACGCAGCGGCGCTCCTGAATGATGAACACAGCCATGGCGATCACGGCGCAGGTAAACAGGCCCAGCACGCTGGGGGCCGTCCAGGCCTGCCCCTGGCCGACCAGGGTGATGCCGAGCAGCAGGCTGCCCAGCCCCACGATCAGCAGCAGCGCGCCCGGGTAATCCACTTGTGCGGGCCGATGCTGCACGGGCAGACCGGCCAAAGCGCGCTGGATAGCCCACAGCGCGGCGATGCCCAGCGGCAGGTTGATCCAGAACACCCAGCGCCAGGACAGGTACTCGGTCAGCCAGCCGCCCAGTACCGGCCCCGCCACGCTGGCCAGGGCATACATGCTGCTGAAATAGCCCTGATAACGCCCACGTTCGCGCGGGGGCACGAAGTCGCCGATGATCGCCTGGCTCACCGATACCATGCCGCCGGCACCGATGCCTTGCAGCACTCTGGCCAAGACCAGTTGCGGCATGTCCTGAGCCAGCGCACAGCCGATCGAGGCGATGGTGAACACGCCAATCCCGGTCAGGATCATGCGACGCCTTCCATAGAGGTCGCCCAGCTTGCCGTAGATCGGCACGGCCACGGTCATGGCCACCATATAGCCGGAAATGACCCAGGCCAGCAGACCGACATCGTTGAACTGCGCGGAAATCGCAGGCAATGACACTGCCACGATGGTTTGATCCAGCGCGCCGAGAAAGATGGCCAGCATCAAGGCGGTCAGGATCTGGCGCAGGGCAATCGCGGGCAGGGCAGGGGGCACGGCAGTTCCTTGTTTTTCAGCAGTCAAAGCATGGCAGTGTAACCTGAGTTACGTAGCTTCCTATGTACTCTGGGCATCGCCTATGCACGATCGGCATCAGAGCATTCATCCAGCAAAGGCTGGCCCCGTGATATCTTTGGTATGCCAATCCCGCTCTAAGCCCCTGTTTGCACCAGCTTGGTGCGACCTCTCGGGGGTTAATCGGATTCCCCTGGCTCCTACACCTTTATTCCTCTGCCTGCACGTGGAGCATGACCCCGAATTGAGTGGTCCATGAATTGTGCAGGTACGCCTGATACAGAGGCCGGTAGTTACCGTTCAGAAATTTCTACAATTGCGGAGTGATCATGCCCAAGGCTTCCCACCAAGATCTGCGTATTGCCTTCCGCGAGCTGCTCGCTTCAGGTTCTTGCTACCACACCGCCTCGGTGTTCGACCCCATGTCTGCGCGCATTGCCGCAGACCTGGGATTTGAGGTCGGCATCCTTGGAGGGTCGGTGGCATCGTTGCAGGTACTGGCGGCTCCGGATTTTGCCCTGATCACACTCAGCGAATTCGTCGAGCAGGCCACGCGAATTGGTCGCGTAGCCCAATTGCCGGTACTGGCAGACGCTGACCACGGATACGGCAATGCGCTTAACGTGATGCGCACGGTCACGGAGCTGGAGCGCGCCGGTGTGGCGGCGTTGACGATCGAAGATACCCTGTTGCCGGCCCAGTTCGGCCGCAAGTCCACCGACCTGATATCGGTCGAGGAAGGCGTGGGCAAGATCCGTGCGGCGCTCGAAGCGCGCGTCGATTCGTCCCTGTCGATCATCGCCCGTACCAACGCCGGCGTGCTGAGCACCGAGGAAGTGATCGTGCGGACCCAGAGCTACCAGAAAGCGGGTGCCGACGGCATCTGCATGGTAGGGGTGAAGGACTTCGACCAGCTCGAACAGATTGCCAGCCACCTGACCGTACCCTTGATGCTGGTGACCTACGGTAACCCCAACCTGCACGACGACGAGCGCCTGGCAAGCCTTGGCGTGCGCATCGCCGTCGACGGTCACGCGGCTTACTTCGCCGCCATCAAGGCGACGTACGACTGCCTGCGCCAGCAGCGTGGCCAGCAGCACAAGTCCGATAACTTGAGCGCCACCGAGCTTTCGCATACCTACACCCAGCCCGAGGACTACATCCGCTGGGCCAAGGAATACATGAGCGTCGAAGAGTAAGCGGGCGCTTACAGGTCCCGGTCCCAGGCCGGTTCCTCCTCAAAGCGCTGGACGAGAAAGTCCAGCAGGGTGCGCAAGGTCGCCGGCATGTACTTGCGCGAGGTATAGACCGCCGTCAGGTCCAGGGTCTGCGGCCTGGCCTCGGGAAGCAGGCGCACCAGTTCTGCGCTGCGCAGGGCGGCGGCCGCCTGGTAGGACGGGAGCAAGGCGATGCCGGCGCCTGCTGCTACGGCCCTTTGCAAAGTCAGGGATTCGTTGGCACTGATGTTGCCCTTGACCGGCACCGCAACCGGTTGGCCGTCGACCTCGAATTGCCACACGCCATTGCCGTAGTAGCTGTGTGTCAGGCAATTGTGGTGCGCCAGGTCCTCGACCCGCTCGGGCGTGCCGTGTTCGGCCAGGTAGGCGGGCGCGGCGCAGATCACCGAGCGGCATACGCTCAGGCGGCGGGCAACCAGGCTGGGGTCCAGGTCGTTGCTGTTGCGGATGGCCAGGTCGATGCGTTCGTCCACCAGGTTCACGGTGCGATCAAGCATCTGCAGATCGACTTTTACCGAGGGGTACTGACGCACGTAGGCGGCCACGGCATCGGCCAGCTGCGCCTGTCCAAATGACGTACTGACGCTGATACGCAATGTCCCCCGCGGTGTCTGGTCTTGCTGTTGTACGGCCCCTTGCAGTTCGCTGGCCAGCTCCAGCAATTGCCTGCAGCGCGGCAGGATGTCCTGGCCCGCGGCAGTGAGGCTGAGCCGGCGCGTGGTGCGCTGCATCAACCGCGCCCCCACCCACGCTTCGAGCTGTGCCAGGTACCGAGAGACCACGGGCCGCGAGAGCAGCAGGTGCTCGGCCGCCGCCGACTGACTACCAAGGTCCACGACCGTGACGAAAACGCGCATAGCGGTTAGACGATCCATCATTTGCCCGATTTTAGAAACAAACCATGTGCAAGCATGGCATTTTTCTGCAGGGTGTCGCCCCTTAAGCTGCCAGGCATTCCCATTCTGATGGATGCCTGCGATGACACTGCTTTCTCCCTTGCGTGGCCTGGTGCTCGGATGCCTGGCCTGTGCCGCCCCGCTGCTGGCAGCCGCCCCCCTGCAACTGGACGTTTACAACCCTGGCGCCGATGCGCCGTTCGCGGTCAGCTCGGTGATCGTAAGCGGTCAGCGTGACGCCGTGTTGATCGATGCACAATTCGGCAATGAGCAAGCCCGGCAACTGGTGCAGCGACTGCGCGCCAGTGGCAAGCGCCTGACGACGATCTACATCAGCCAGGGCGACCCCGATTACTACTTCGGCCTGGCAACCCTGACCCAGGCGTTCCCGGACGCCGAGGTAGTGGCCTCGGCCGCCACTGTCGAACACATCCGCAACACCATGGAGGCCAAACTGGCGTACTGGGGGCCTGAAATGGGGGCGGACAAACCTGAACGGCTGGTGCTACCCAAGGCGCTGGCAGGCAACCGTCTGCTGCTCGAGGACCACGTGCTGGAGGTACGCGGCCTCGAAGGACCGCAGCCAGACCGCACCTTTGTCTGGATACCTTCGATCAAGGCAGTGGTTGGCGGCGTCGTGGTTTCGCAGAACATTCATGTGTGGATGGCCGACACACAATCGGCATCCTCGCGTGCCCATTGGCTGCAAACCCTGGCGGACATCCAGGCGCTTGCGCCGCAAACCGTGGTGCCCGGCCACTTCATCGGTGCCAGTGATTACTCACCGCAGTCCGTTGGCTTTACCGCCGATTACATCCGCACCTTCGAGGCGCAGGCGCGTGTGGCAAGGGATGCGGCGGCGCTGGTCGAGGCCATGAAACGACACTATCCGGGGCTGGGCGATCAGAGTGCGCTTGAGCTCAGCGCCAAGGTGGCCAAGGGCGAGATGCAATGGCCCCTCCAGTGACTGTGTAGGCGTACGCAATGCGCCGCTACACCGCGCTTGACCGCAGCCGGGCCATGTCACGAATAGGCGGGGCGCCGTAGAGGCGGCTGTACTCACGGCTGAATTGCGAAGGGCTTTCGTAACCCACCCGATAGGCCGCCACAGCGGCCTCCAGGCCATCGTTGAGCATCAGGCGCCGGGCTTCCTGCAAGCGCAGTTGCTTCTGATACTGCAGCGGGCTCATCGAAGTTACCGCCTTGAAGCGATGGTGCAGGGTGGAAACGCTGAGGTTGACCTCGCGGGCCAGGTCCTCGATGCGCAGTGGCCGCTGATAGTTGTCGTTGAGCCAGCTGATGGCCTGGCACACGCGGTGGGTCTGGCTATTGGCCAAGGCAATTTCGTACAGCCGATAGCCCTGCGGGCCGCGCAGCAGGCGGTAGAGAATCTCTCTGCGCACCAGCGGGGCCAGCATGGCGATGTCGCGTGGCGTGTCGAGCAGGCGGAGCAGACGCAGCAAGGCATCGAGCAGCGCGCCGTCGGTTTTTTCCACATACAGGCCGCGCCCATACGGGCGATTGGGTACCAGCATCGGACCGCTGTCGGCGATCAGCTGGCTGATCTCGGCAGGGTCCAGGTCCATGCGCAAACCCAGGCTAGGGCTCTGCGGGCTGGCGTCGAGCCTGACCGCGCTCAGGGGCAAGGTGACCGACACCACCATGTAGTGCAGCGGGTCGTAGGCGTACTGTTCGTCCCCGAGGAACAGGCTCTTGCTGCCCTGGGCCAGAATGCACAGCGCGGGTTGCGCCAGGGTGGGTACGGAGCGAATGTTCTCGGTGTAGCGCACCAGGAAAAGGTTGTCGATGGCTGAGGCCGGCCCATAGGGGTCGCCTGCATGGCGAGCGATCAAGTCGGCCAGCTCCTGGCGCTGGACCTCCAGGTGCGGATCAAGGGACGGGTCGATGGACATGGGGCTTTCCTCTGCTGACCGACGCAGCATAGGTTTGGGCAATCGTCGAAGCTAGTCGAATACTGCAGATCGATTGCCTGATCCTGTCGCGTTGCAGAATCAGGCAATCGGTGTGCAGTAATCGCCTAACGCGCAGACGCGCCCAGGCTCTAGCCTTGCAAGCCAGGTATTGGACTGCTGCTTGAGGGAGATTGTGCAATGAGGCTACAACAACCGGTCACCCACCTTGCCTTGATTCGGGCCAGCAGCGGGCGCTCGGCCGAACTCGGCGCACGCTTGCGCGACCTCTTGGCGCCGTCGCTGGACACACCAGGTTGCCTGAGCTTTTCGGTGCAGCGCTCGCAGGCCGATGACGACTTGTGGTTATTGAGCGGTAGCTGGCAGGACCAGCAGGCGATGAATGGTTACTTCGCTTCGCCAACGCTTAATGTGTTCGGCGAGTTGCTGCAAGCCCAGGTGGTGAGCAGCCTGGATCTGCACACGTTTGGTTGAGCCTGTCCTGCGGGCGCCCAGGCCAGTGATTGGCGCGTCAACGAGCCAGTGGGTACCATCTCGGTTTCACTCACAAGGCGTATGGCAAAGATGGCACGTAGAGAGTTTCCCCAGTACGAAGCCGTGTCGGCAATGGTGCCGGCCGAAGGCGGTGGCTACCACGCAGCCATTGCCGTGAAGGCCATGGGCATGGGCGGCGCACCGCGCTTTCACAAGGTGCTCGGTGGGCAAGTGTTCAAGGGCGCCGTGGCTGCCGACGAGGCGGCCACGGGCCAGTTGCAACGCCTGCAAGGGGTCAGCGAGGCGGGTGAGCTGATCTGGTGATCAGGCTTTGGGCCTGGGCATCTTGAACAGGTTGCCCAGCTCGAAGTAGTCCGCCGGGCCACCGCCACGCAGGATAGGCTCGGCTGCCGCGGTGTCGTAGATGCCGTCCTTGAGCAGGCGCTCGGCGATGTGCACCGCCACCACTTCGCCCAGGATCAACCAGCTGGGTACCAGTGCCTGGTCGGCGCGCTGCAGTTGCACGATCTGCGTCACCTTGCATTCGAACGCCACGGGGGTTTCCCCTACCCGTGGCACCTTCACCACGCTCGAGGGCGTGGCCGTCAGGCCGCTGAGGTCGAACTCGTTCACCTGCGGCGGTACAGCAGAGCAGCTCAGGTTCATCTGCTCGGCCAGAGGGCGGGTGGCCAGGTTCCAGACGAACTCACCGGTTTGCTCGATATTGTTCAGGCTGTCTTTGCGCCCGACGCTGCAGAAACCGATGATCGGTGGAATGTAGTTGAAGGCGTTGAAGAAGCTGTAAGGCGCGAGATTCAGACGGCCTTGCTGGTCCTGCGAGGATATCCAGCCGATCGGGCGAGGGCCGACGATGGCGTTGAACGGATCATGGGGCAGGCCATGGCCTTTGGCGGGTTCGTAGTAATACATCTGCGCTGGGCTTGCCGGCCCACCTCCTGGTTTGAGAGGCGACCAGTGTGCCAAGGCTGAGGCCAACTGGGAATGCTGGAGCCCGGCGAAAGCCGGGCTGGATACGCATGGTTGCTATCAGCTGATGCGATGAGCGTTGGTGCGGTCGAAACCGTCTTCGGCGAAGCGCTGGCCGCCGGTGCGGTCGAAACCGTCTTCGGCGAAACGCTGGCCGCCGGTACGGTCGAAGCCGTCTTCGGCAAAACGTTGGCCACCGGTACGGTCGAAGCCGTCTTCGGCAAAACGTTGGCCACCGGTGCGGTCGAAGCCGTCTTCGGCGAAGCGCTGACCACCGGTGCGGTCAAAGCCATCCTCGGCATAGCCGGTGGCTTGAGCGGGCGCTGCCGCGAAGGTATGCGCATGGGTGCGATCGAATCCATCTTCGGCAGATGCGCCTGCGGCAAATGCGAAAAGGGCGAGGGTCAGGAAGAGTTTGCTTTTCATGTGGATGCTCCAGAGTAGGTGTGTCGTTTCGATAAATTGAATGCTACGCCGATTAATACGATTAAAAAGCGCTAAAAATCGTGATTAATGATCTATTTATTCGATTAATTGGACTGCGCACCTAGGCTGGATCAGGCAATCCAGGGCCTTTCGAAGCGCAGATACCGGCGCTGTTGCTGATGGGGGTAATATGCCGGGGTGTGATTAATGGGCTATTAAGCCAAGCGCGTCGGACGAACGTCGTGCCAGTGCGGGAGGTGCGAAGGTGCAAGCTGGGCCTGCAAAGGAGGGCTGGCGCCTGGATGATCCGACGAGGCCCGGCGTGGCCAAACGAAATCGGGCGCCCTGTAGGCGCCCGAAGCAGTGCTAAGCGTGGGATGGGCTTAGTCAGTAGTGATCCGCGAATGCTGCTTGGTGTCCTTCATGGTGGCATACACCAGCAGCGAGCAGGCGATGCAGCCTGTGACGTACCAGTAGAAGCCGCTTTCCATGCCGGCGCTCTTGAACCACAGGGCCACGTATTCGGCCGTACCGCCGAAGATGGACACGGTCAGGGCGTAGGGCAAGCCAACGCCCAGGGCACGGATTTCGGTCGGGAACAGTTCAGCCTTCACCACTGCGTTGATCGAGGTGTAGCCGCTGACGATGATCAACGCCGCCATGATCAGGAAGAACGCGCCCCACCAGGTCTGGATGGTATGCAAAGTGCTGAGGATCGGCACCGTGAACAGCGTACCGAGCACCCCGAAGGCAATCAGGATAGGGCGCCGGCCGATCTTGTCCGACAGCCCACCCACCAAAGGCTGCAGGCACATGAACAGGAACAGCGTCGCGGCAGAGATAGTGGTCGAATCGCTGATGCTCATCCCGACTGTATTGACCAGGTATTTCTGCATGTAGGTGGTGTAGGTGTAGAAGGCCAGGGTACCGCCCATGGTCAGGCCGACCACGGTCAGCAGTTCCTTGGGGTGGCGCATCAAGGTGCGCATCAGGCTTTCCTTGGCTTTCTCCTTCTTGGTGAACGATGCGGTTTCTTCCATGCCCCGTCGCAGGTAGAGGGCAACCACCGCACACAGGGCACCGATCACGAACGGCACGCGCCAGCCCCAGGCGTACAGTTGCTCGGTGGTCAGGGTCTGTTGCAGAACGATCAGGACCGCCAGGGCGATGAGCTGGCCCGAGATCAGCGTCACGTACTGGAAGCTGGAGAAGAAGCCCCGACGCTCTTTGCTCGCCATTTCGCTCAGGTAGGTGGCCGAGGTGCCGTATTCACCCCCCACCGACAACCCTTGCATCAAGCGAGCGACCACCAGCAGGACCGGCGCTGCTACACCGATGGTTTCATAGCCGGGGGTGAGGGCAATCACCAGCGAGCCTGCGCACATCAGCAACACCGAGGCCATCAGTGCAGCCTTGCGCCCCTTGCGGTCGGCATACATGCCCATCAGCCAGCCACCAATCGGGCGCATCAAAAAGCCCACGGCAAAGATGGCAGCGGTATTGAGCAGTTGAGCCGTGGAATCGCCGGCCGGGAAGAAAGCCTTGGCGAAATACAGCGAGAACGCTGCATAGACGTACCAGTCGTACCATTCGACCATGTTGCCGATCGAACCGCTGAAGATCGATTTGAGGCGACTGGCAGTGGTTCTTGGCGCGGCAGGCGTTGCGGCCGCCCCGTTAGGCAGGGAGGTAGCGTTATCCATCAGGGACACCTTCTCATTGTTGTTGTGAAAGCGCGCAGGGCGCAGCTTGCAGGGGCTTTTGCAGAAGATGTGCCAAAACGAGGCACGGTTGCTTCGTCTGGGTATACGCTGACCTGAAACCCGTATGGACTATGGCATTGAGCGGAAATTGAGATGCACCGGGTAGGGGACGCACGTACGTGCTGTTCCCACGCATAAGCAAGATTCCGCTCATCAGTGCGCAGATGTAGGCGAGTTTCCGCTTATGGCGCGTTGACGAATTCGTCCCGCACCAGCCCATGGCGCTGCATTTTCTCGTTCAAGGTACGGCGGGGCATTTGCAGGTCCTGCATTACCGCCTTGATCTCGCCGGCATGTTGGCGCAGGGAAGCACGCAGGCACTGCGCTTCGAATGCCTCCACGCGCTCAGCCAGCGACTGCCCGACAGACGCCTGTTCTGGCATGGGCGAACCGAGCCCCAGCACGTGACGCTCCGCCGCGTTGGCCAGTTCACGCACGTTGCCTGGCCAATCATGGGTCAGCAGTTGCGCCAACTGCTGACCCGACTGGGGCAGGGCTGTGCGGCCAATTCGGGACGCGGCTGCCTGCGCGAAGTGCTCGAACAACAGGACGATGTCTTCCCGTCGTTCGCGCAAAGGCGGCAGGCGCAACTCTGCAACGTTCAGGCGGTAGGCCAGGTCCTCGCGAAAGCGGCCGGCCCGGGCTTCATCGAACAGGTCGGGCTTGGTGGCAGCGATGATGCGCAGGTCCACGCCGATGCTCTGGTTCGCGCCCAGGCGCTCGATCTTCTGGTCCTGGATCACGCGTAGCAACTTGGCCTGTTGCGCCAGGGGCATGCTTTCGATTTCATCGAGAAAGACCGTGCCGCCATCGGCGTATTCCAGCTTGCCGATGCGTTTGCCCTGGGCGCCGGTGAAGGCGCCGCTTTCATGGCCGAACAGCTCGGCCTCGAACAAGGCTTCGGGAATGGCGGCGCAGTTGAGCGCGACGAAAGGTTTGCTGGCGCGTGGGCCAAAGTCGTGCAGGCAGCGGGCGACCTGCTCCTTGCCGCTGCCGGTTTCGCCGCGAATCAGCACGTTCACCGGCAAGGCGGCCAGGTCCAGTACTTGCCGGCGCAACTGCTGCATGCCCGGTGATACCCCAAGCAGCGTGGCTTCAAGCCGCGTCCTGAGGTCTGCCTGCTGATGCAGGCGTCGATTTTCCAGCACCAGCTGGCGCTTTTCCAGCGCGCGGCGAAGGCTGCCGAGCAGGTGCTGTGGAGTGAAGGGCTTTTCGAGGAAGTCGTAGGCGCCGCTGCGCATGGCCTCGACCGCCATGGGTACATCACCGTGACCGGTAAGCAGGATCACGGGCAGGTCCGGATCGTTGGCCTGCAGCCGTTCGAGCAGTTGCAGGCCGTCCATGCCAGGCATGCGCACGTCGCTGATGATCACGCCTGGATAGTCCTGGCCGATGTGCGCCAGGCCCTCATCGGCACGGGCAAAGACCTGGACTTCGAAGCCCGACAGGCTCAGCCATTGCTCGACGGCCGTACGAATACTGGCTTCATCGTCTATGACCATCACTGAGTTCAACATGCAGGCTCCTGATCGCGAGGCAAGGTGATGCTAAGGCGCGCGCCGCCCGGTACGTTTTCGGCCAGCAGCTGCCCACCGGCGTCGTGCACGATGCCATAGGAGATCGCCAGGCCCAAGCCCAGGCCATCACCTACGGGCTTGGTGGTGAAGAAAGGGTCGAAGATCCTGGGCAGGTCCTCAGCCGCGATACCACCCCCCGAATCGAGCACGCTCAGGCGCCAATGCTGCGCATCGGGCTCGATGCGGATTTCCAGCCGCCGGTAGCGCTTGTCTGCCATCGCGTCCAACGCGTTGCTCAGAAGGTTGATCAGCACCTGTTCCAGGCGGATGGCGTCGCCGCGCACCCACGCCGGACGCGCCAGGTACAGGGCCAACTGCACGTCCAGGGCATGCAGGCGCGCCTGCAACAGGTCCAGCGCCTGGTCGACCACGCCGGCCAAGTCCAGGCGCTCGCGCAAGCCGCCAGGGCTGTTACGGGCAAACGTCTTCAGGTGCCCGGTCAGCGATGCCATGCGCGTCAACATCTGCTCCAGTGGTTCCAGAGCCTGACGAGCCTCGTCGTAGCGCCCGTGGTCCAGCAGCAGTTTCAGGGTTTCCAGCTGCATGCGCTGGGTCGTGAGGGGCTGGTTGATTTCGTGCGCCATGGCGGCGGACATCTGCCCCAGAGCCGCCAGCTTGGCCGTTTGCACCAGCCCTTCCTGGGCCGTGCGCAGCTCGCGGGTGCGTTCCTCGACCTGGCGCTTGAGCTCCTCGCGGCTGCGTTGGCGCAGGCGTGACAGGCGCAGGCGCTGGCTGACCAGCAAGGCGGCGAATACCAGGCTCAGCCATACCGCTGCAGCACCCAGGCCGGCATTGCGCGCGTCGGTTCCCACCTGGGGCCTGCGCAGCAGGTGCAGGGTCCATTGCTCACTTTCCAGCGGCAGGCTTTCCCACAAGAACTCGGTCTCGCCTTGCGGGGCCTGCACCCGGCTGAGGGTGCTGTTTTCAGCGAAACGCGTCAGCACCTGGTGCATCAGCGGTATCAACGGGTGCTTGTCGTACTGACGGGTCTGCGCCAGTTCGGCCCGGTCAGCGCCGTCCAATGGGCGCAGTTCCCGGTAACGCCAGCCGTCCTGGTTGGCGATGAAGGTAATGCCACGGGCATCGCTGACCAGCAGTATGTCGCTGCCCTGGCGCCACTCGCGCTCAAGCTCGGGAAATTCCAGCTTGACCACCATGGCGCCGAGAAAGCGACCCTGTTCGTCGTTCACCGCGCTGGACAGAAAGTAGCCGGGTACCCCGCTGGTCACGCCAACGGCATAGAAGCGGCCATTACCCAGGCTGCGGGTTTGCTTGAAATAAGGGCGAAAGCCGTAGTTGGAACCCACATAGCTGGTGGGTAGCCGCCAGTTGCTGGCTGCCACCGCCAGCCCGTTGCGGTCGAGCAGTTCGAGGGTGGAAGAGTTGGCTGCACCGTTGATGCGCTCGAGCTTGCGGTTCAGGGCATCCTGGGTTCGCGCCTGGACCGGGCCGCGCAAAGCGTCGATCAGTTCCGGGTCCAGGGCCAGTACTGCAGGCAGGGCCCGATAGCGGTCGATGAGGGTGTGCAAGGCATTGGCATACAGCCCCAGCTGCTGGCTGGCCTGGCGGGCGTCCGCTTCCATGGCCTGGCGTTTGGCCTGGTGCATGGCCCAGCTGGCACAGAGGACGGTACCCAGCACGATCACCAGGGTGATCAGCCCCAGACGCAGGGCGCGAAAGGAAAAAGGCATTGGGAGCAGATCCGCGTGGGTGGGGAAGGAGCCTGCTTTGGCGAAACCGGAGCGCTGCACCGCCGCCCCGGTCTGTCCGCGAAAAGGCCGTCAAGGATCGACACTTACAGCAGTTCGAAGCCCTGCTGCTGCACTGCCTCGGAGTCCAGGCCCACCTGGATGTTGAACGCCCCGGGCTCGGCAACGCGCTGCAGCTGGCCATTGTAGAACTTCAGGTCTTCTTCGCCGATGCTGAAGGTCACGGTCCGTGTTTCGCCGGGCTTGAGCATGAGCTTCTGGAAGTTCTTCAGCTCCTTGACCGGGCGGCTCATCGAGGCGGACATATCCTGCACGTACAGTTGCACAACGGTCTCGCCGGCCACCTTGCCGGTATTGCGCACCACGATGCTGGCTTGCAACGTGTCCCCGCGCTTGAGCTTGTTGCCAGAAAGCGCGAGCCCCGACAGTTCGAACGTGCTGTAGCTCAGGCCGTAGCCAAAGGGATACAGCGGGCCGTTGGGTTCTTCGAAGTACTGGGAGGTGTAGTTGCCGGGTTTGCCAGGCGTGAACGGACGGCCGATACGGGTGTGGTTGTAGTACATCGGAATCTGCCCGACCGAGCGTGGGAAGGTGATTGGTAGCTTGCCGGAGGGGTTGTAGTCGCCGAACAGCACGTCGGCAATGGCGTTGCCACCTTCGGTACCGGCGAACCAGGTTTCGAGCAGGGCATCGGCCTGCTCGCGCTCCCAGCCGATGGACAGTGGCCGGCCATTCATCAGCACCAGCACCAGCGGCTTGCCGGTGGCCTTCAAGGCCTCGATCAGTGCACGCTGGCTGGCCGGTACCTGCAGCGTGGTGCGGCTGGAAGACTCATGGGACATGCCGCGCGATTCGCCGACCACCGCCACGACCACGTCCGCCTGCTGCGCGGCCTTGACCGCTTCGTCGATGAGCACCGCAGGTGGGCGAGGGTCGTCGACGATTTCCGGCGCATCGAAGTTGAGGAAGTTCAGGTAGTCGAGAATGGCCTTGTCACCGGTGACGTTGGAGCCCTTGGCGTAGACCAGCTTGCCCTTGCCCTCGATGGCGCGGCGCAGCCCTTCGCGCACCGTGACCGAGTGGGTGGGGCGCCCGTCTGCTGCCCAGCTGCCCATCATGTCGATCGGTGCGTCGGCAAGGGGACCGACCAGGGCGATGGTGGCATCTCTACTGAGCGGCAGCGTCTGCCTGCGGTTTTCCAGCAGCACCAGGCTGCGGCGCGCCACGTCGCGCGCGGCGTCGCGGTGCAGGCGGTCCTCGCCGTAGTAGTCCTTGAGGTCGTTCTGCGCCGCGCCGATGCGCACGTAGGGGTTCTTGAACAGGCCCATGTCGTATTTGGCGCCCAGCACTTCGCGCACGGCCTGATCCAGCTCTGCCTGGCTCACGTCGCCCGCCTTGAGCAGCCCTGGTAGCTCCTCGCCGTACAAGGTGTCGTTCATGCTCATGTCGATGCCTGCCTTGATCGCCAGCTTGGCCGCCTCGCGACCGTCGCGCGCCACGCCATGGCGGATCAGCTCCTGGATGGCGCCATGATCGCTGATGGTCACGCCCTTGAAGCCCCACTCCTTGCGCAGCACGTCGTTCATCAGCCAGGTGTTGGAGGTGGCCGGCACGCCGTTGATCGAGTTCAGCGCAACCATCACGCCACCGGCGCCGGCATCGATCGCGGCGCGGTAGGGCGGCAGGTAATCGTTGTACATCTTCGGCAGGCTCATATCGACCGTGTTGTAGTCACGCCCGCCTTCCACTGCGCCGTAAAGGGCGAAATGCTTGACGATGGCCATGATGCTGTCCGGGTTGGCCGGGCTGCTGCCCTGGAACGCGCGGACCATTACCTGGCCGATTTTCGCGGTCAGGTACGTGTCTTCGCCAAAGCCCTCGCTGGTGCGACCCCAGCGCGGATCCCGGGCGATGTCGACCATCGGCGCAAAGGTCATGTCCAGTGCGTCGGCAGCCGCTTCGATGGCCGCTGTGCGGCCGACCTTGGCGACGGCGTCCATGTCCCAGGTGGCGGCCATGCCCAGGCCGATGGGGAAGATGGTGCGCTCGCCATGTACCGTGTCGTAGGCGAAGAACATCGGGATCTTCAGCCGGCTGCGCATGGCCGCGTCCTGCATCGGCCGGTTTTCCGGTGCCGTGCGCGAGTTGAAGGTGCCGCCGATGCGTCCGGCGGCGATCTCCTCGCGGATCTTCTCCCGGGGCATTTCAGGGCTGATGCTGATCAGGCGCAACTGCCCGATTTTTTCGGCCTCGGTCATCTGGCTGATCAGATGGTCGATGAAGGCCTGTTTGTTCTCGAGCGGCGGCGCGGAGGTGGCGGCGACAGCCGCCTGGCTGACGAGGCCCATGGCCAGGCCCAGCAGAGACAGTTTCATCATGAATTCCGTAAGGGGCCGATGCACGGTCAACGGTGACACATGCATGGGCGAAGTTTTCGGGCGGCTGTTGTTGTACGATTTGCACGCAGATCTTCCTGCGGCGGATTATGCCTGAATCCGCCGCGTGCTGACGAAGCCCCGTACACCGGGAAAACAACTATAAGAACGCTCACGAGAACACGGCATGACCCCGCTTGAACCCTACCAGCAGCGTCAGCTCGCTGAAGCCATGGCCGGTGTTGGCCGGCGCACGGATGTCGCGTTGCTGGCGGTGCTTGCCCGCCGCGCCGATGATTACGCCTATTTCCCACTATTCTGGTCCGCCGTGCTGGCGCTGGCGCTGCCAGGCGTGCTGCACGGGGCGCTGGGCTGGCCCAGCGTGCGCGGCCTGATCGTTGCCAATGTACTGCTGTTCGTAGGCCTCTGCGTGCTGTTGCGCAGCCCGCGCCTGGAACGCTGGACCGTACCGCGGGCTTGGCGCCGCTGGCGAGCGTCGCGCCTTGCCACCCGTCAGTTTCTCGACCTCGGCGCTCATGCCTTTACAGGCGCCGGATGCGTAATGATCTTCGTCAGCGAGGCCGAGCAGTACGCACAGCTGCTGATGGACAAGCAGGCCGCGCTTTGCCTTGACGAGGCGCTGCGCGTCGCGCTCACAGACCGTCTGGCCAGCCAGGTTCGCCAGGGGCAAGCGCTGCAGGGCATGATCGAGTGCGTCGAGGCGTGCGGCCATCGCCTTGGCCAGCAGGCGCCCCGCGCACTTGCGTGCAGGCATCTGCCCCAGCCGCTGGTAATCCTCGACTAACGCAACCCTGGCCGACTGTGCGGAGGTGTAGAATACGGCCCCCGCTATTGGAGGTACCGTTTGCCCATGTCTGCCCTTTCTACTTCACCGGATGCGCGCGTCCAGTTTCTCGACCTGCTTCGCACCGGCCTGCAGGGCAACACCGTGGTCAAGCTGGTACTGGCGCGGCCTGTCGGCACCGACCCGACCCTGCAACGCATCATCGCCAAGCCCTTGCTGGTCAAGGGGCAGGCGAACCTGTCACTGGTCTACCGCCACCAGACGCGCGACATCACCCGCAACCTGCCGCTCGATGATGCTTTGCAGTGCATCGCCGAACTGTTGCCAGAAGGCTTTCGCAATGCTCACCTGTTCGATGCAGAGGGTGAGCTGCAACTGACCTTCAGCAAGAAGGGCAAGCCCATGCTGCAGCGCCATGGCGCCCAGGCGCCCCGGGAAACCATTGGCAGCAACGGCCATGACCGTGAGAAAAAGCGCTACCTGGACATTGCCCGACCGTTTCTGCGTGACCTTGGCGTAACGGACGCCCAGGGCGCACTGATCCCGTCGATGTCGCGCAAGTGGAAGCAGATCAACAAGTTCATCGAGGTCTTCGACCACGCCTTGGCCAGTGCCCCCTTGTCGAGCGAGCAGCGCCTGCGGGTGGCCGACTTCGGCTCGGGCAAGGGTTACCTGACCTTCGCCATGCACGATTACCTGCGCAATACGCTGGGCCGCGATGCCCAGGTAACGGGCGTTGAGCTGCGCCAGGACATGGTCGAGCTGTGCAACGCCGCCGCCGCGCGGCTTGAACACCCAGGGCTGGAGTTTCAGTGCGGCGATGTGCGCAGCGTGGTGCCCGATGCCATCGAGGTGATGATCGCGCTGCACGCCTGCGACGTGGCGACCGACTACGCCATCCATACCGGCATCCGCTGCAACGCGGCGATCATCATGTGCTCACCGTGCTGCCACAAACAGATCCGCCCGCAGCTGCACAGCCCGGGCCTGCTGCAACCGATGCTGCAATATGGCCTGCACCTGGGCCAGCAGGCCGAAATGCTCACCGACAGCCTGCGTGCACTGTACCTGGAGGCCTGCGGCTACGAGACCAAGGTGTTCGAGTTCATATCCCTGGAGCACACCAACAAGAACAAGATGATCCTGGCCGTCAAGCGGCGCCAGCCAGCGGATCAGTCAGCCTTGCTGGAGAAGATAGAACAGCTCAAGGCGTTCTATGGCGTGAAGGCGCATTGTCTTGAAACGTTGCTGCGGGCGGATGGGTTGCTTTGACCCTGATGCGCTCCAGCCTTGGATATGCTCATCCTTGCTTCGCTGCTCATGAGCGCGTTTTGATGCTGCAGGCATGCTTGATCACCCAGCTTGAGCAATCAATTGCACAGTCGTGCTTGCCAGCCCCAGCGGATGCGTCTGGGCGTCGAAGAAGTGCAGGGCCGTGCCCGGCATGTCTTCGAAGCGGCTGGTGAAATGACGCTTCTGGTTGATGACCGATGCCTCTCCCAATGGGCGTATGGCAATGGCCAGGTGGTTGGGCCGGGCTGAGCGAATGGCTTCGAGCAGGTGCCGGTCGTTGCTGTCCAGGTGCTGCCCGAACAAGCACATGCCCTGGTGTTCACTGGCCAACTGGCCCAGGCTCCAGCTGAGGTAGTCCGAGTGGCGGATGGCGCGCAGTTTTTCGTCGCTGCGCTCCTCGTTGACGAACAGCGGCACTTCACCTGGCACATTCACGGCGAACCCTTCGAGCATTTCAGCGCTGCTGGCACTGCGTTGCCGGGTAGTGCCGTCAGGCAGCTTGAGCAGGTGCATGCCACCGTGCAGGTGCAGCACCCGCGTGCCTTGACCCGCCGTTCGGCGCACGTCGAAAAAACCCTGCTCGTCGAACAGTTCGGCAAAACCCTTCGGATCGCGCTGCACGGCCCAGACCAGCAGCAGGTCATAGTTGCTGGTATAGACGTTGCGGTAGCCGCGCAGGGCCTGGTTGAGGATGCTCAGGGCGGCTTCGGGCATTGCCGACCAAGGCATGTGCACGGTGCGCACGGCGTGGATCAGCGCCTCCTTGATGGAGTAATAGCGGTTCAGCGGCGCGGTCGAGTTGATGGCCAGCGCAGCGTTGGTACGCACCGTGGTGTTGAGGGCGGTCAGCACTGGTTCGAACAGCTCGGTGCCCAATGACTTGAACAAGGCCTGATCGCTGATGGCCAAGCCCTTTTTACGCCCGGCCCGTTGCGCCTCCTCGTACAGCGAGAAATACCCGAACGGCTTCCAGAAGGCCCGGCTTGCGCCGTTACCGACCAGCAGGGTTTCACAGGGGTACTGGTCGGCAAGGTCTGACCAGGGGAGAAGAGTGGCGTCTAGTGCGGGCATGCTGGAGTCCGTAAAGCGGGATCCGACAGACTTTACCACGTCAAGCCTAGGCCATGAGTGCGCCGCGCCAGCGCTGGCAGCGCGGTGCAGCTGCTTCGGTGAGCTTGACGGCAACTGCAGGGGATTGAAAGTGAACACGAGCGGACTTGGATCCCTCCAAGGTCTTGAGTGGCCACGGTGCAGCGCCAAGCCAGTACCTGCCACCCCGACACGTAGATCGTCATGTCTTTACCTGAACAGGAGATCTGTCATGGACACCTATCATGTAAGCCCTGCCAACGACGGGTGGGAACTGAAGAAGGCAGGTGCTGCGCGCGCCTCAAAGCACAGCGCGACCAAGCATGAACTGGTGGGGTCGCTGGCCACATTCTTCGAGGGCAAGACAGCCTCGGTGAAGATTCACAAGGCCGATGGCACCATCGAGGAAGAGCGCACCTATCCTCGCTCCGCTGACCCGCGGCGCACCAAGGGTTGATACTGGTCAGCGCCGCGCTGCTTGGCATCGATATACACCAGTGCCATGGGCGCGGCCTCTACAAGTGGTTGCTTGCCAGCTTTCTGATCGGCAAGCGCATTCGTGCCAGTGTCGCGATACGGGCCTACCGGCTGCTGGTCGATACCCATGGCCTGGACACCCCGGGCAAGCTGGCGAGGTGTCCGCATCACACGCTGGTGAAGCTTCTGGGTCAGGCCGGTTACGCCCGCTACGACGAATCCACGGCCCGGCGACTGCATCGCTTGGGCAGTGGGCTTGAAGCGGAAATGGATGAGGTGTTGCTCAATGCGGCGGTGGACATGGCGCACGTCAATACATGGCTGCTGGGATTTGAAGGCGTGGGGCCCAAGACGCTCGAGATTTTTATGCGAGAAGCGGCGGTGGTACTGCAGCATCAACGTGCGCAGTAAGGATGGGCGGTAGAGGAAGCGTAAGCCATGTGAACGCTGGCTTGAAGATGGAGCGGGTAGAGGGAATCGAACCCTCAACTAAAGCTTGGGAAGCTTTCGTTTTGCCACTAAACTATACCCGCATCTGAGCTGCACTTTTTACCAGAACGTTCGGCAAATTAGAAGCCCGCGTTATAAAAAATGTCTTTTCACGCCGCTGTCCTGCGCCTTTTTCCCTACGGCACAAGGCTGGCCTGAACGGCATAATGCTGTTCAATCAAGATCCCTGGGGCCGTTTCACGGCCCATCGCGGCACGAGGCCGCTCCTTGTATCTCGACTTTTGCCTCTTTGCAGGCCAAAGTTCTCGACTGATCATCGAGGGAAAGCCTTGAA
>NZ_VEJQ01000089.1:0-349 GCF_007680745.1 Pseudomonas sp. DE0010 | reverse complement strand
CCGACGTTGTCCAGGTGCGCCAGCAGCGCCTGGGCATCGCGATAGCCTTCGCGGCAACGCGCCGTGGCGCCGTCATAGCAGAAGCCGTAGTAGAGGCAGCCGGGTTCGTTGCGGGTGCGCTCCAGCATGGCCTCGCCCAGGCGCTTGAAGGCTTCGAGCTGATCGGGCTGGACGGCGAAGACGGGGGCCAGGCTGCAGACGGAATCGCTGGGAAGAGTGGGCATGGGGGCTCCGGGGTCGGGGATGGTCTCCATGCGACCCCTGCCGCTCGGCAAGGCTCCCGCCGGCTGACGGACGTCAGACGCCGACTTGGGCGATCCAGTCGTTGAGGTTGTAGTAGTTGGTCACC
>NZ_VEJQ01000088.1:0-350 GCF_007680745.1 Pseudomonas sp. DE0010 | reverse complement strand
GAAGGGGGTCAGCTTTTCCAGGCTGCGATCGACGTGGGCGTCGCCCAGCACCGCGCGGCGGACCTGCATGCCGGCTTCGTAACGTTCTCTTTCGTCCAAGATCGACTCCTTCAGGCGCTGAGAAAGGCCAGCACGCGCTGGGTAAAGGCAGCGCCCATCTGCACGTTGGACAGGTGGGCCGCGGGAAACTCGACGTACTCGGCGCCGGGGATGCGTTCCTGCAGGAAGCGCCCGTCGGCCGGGGTGGCCACGGCGTCGTGGGTGCCGGCGACGATCAGCGTCGGGGCCTGGATGGCGTCCAGCACCTCGCGGAAGTCGGCGTCGCGTACCGCCGCGCAGTTGGCGGCATA
>NZ_VEJQ01000087.1:0-351 GCF_007680745.1 Pseudomonas sp. DE0010 | reverse complement strand
CGTGGAAAACGGCGCAGCCTTTTCCACTGGGGGCTCCGCGGCGAAGCGCGCCCTCACCCCAACCCTCTCCCAGGGGGAGAGGGGGCTGTCCTGCGCAGCAGGGAGGTTCAACGTCCGTAGGGTGGATAATGGCGCAGCCTTATCCACGCGTCCCGGAATCCCGGCCAAAAAAAAGCCCCGGGGGATCACCCGCGGGGCTTCTGCTACCGCCAAACAGTCATCAGGCCTTGAAGCGCCGCACCAGGCCGTCCAGTTCGCCCGACAGCTGCGACAGGCGCGAGGAATCGCGGGTGGTGGACTGGGCCAGGCCTTCCACCTGCTGGGCGTCGTCGTGGATCTGGGCGATGTGGC
>NZ_VEJQ01000086.1:0-351 GCF_007680745.1 Pseudomonas sp. DE0010 | reverse complement strand
AAAACCTGCTCACCGCCAATCCGGATCTGCAGATCGTCTATGCCACTGGCGAGCCGGCGTTGATTGGCACCGTGGCGGCCAGCGTCGCCCAGGGCAGCGGCGAGCGCACCCGGATCTTTGGCTGGGACCTGTCGCCCCAGGCCGTCCAGGGCCTGGATGACGGCTCCGTGGCAGTGGTGGTGCAGCAGAACACCCGCGGCATGGGCAAGGCGGCGGTGGAGGCGGCGCTGGCGCTGCTCGCCGGCCAGCAGGTCACCAAGCAGCAGGATATCCCGGTGACCCTGGTCACCCGGGAAAACCTGGATGCCTATCGCGCCGACTTCAAGTAGCGGAGACCCAGCATGGACACTG
>NZ_VEJQ01000085.1:0-353 GCF_007680745.1 Pseudomonas sp. DE0010 | reverse complement strand
AGGCATCGAAGGAACGCCGCGGATGCGGATAGTTGAGCCCTGGACCCGGCATGGGCACCGTGGCTTCCAGCTTGGCCGGGTTACCGCTCCAGACCACCGTGGTAACGATCTCGGGGCGGAACCAGAGCACCAGGTTGCGCACCGGCTTGGGCAACGTCAGGGCCAGCACGCCACTGGCGCTGGCGCTGTAACGGCGGGCGTCGGGCAATTCGTCGGCCAGGCAGCGAGTCGCATAGATGCCCGAAGTGTCGATCTCGGCCGTGACCCAGGCGGCGAGGACGCGAATGTCCTCCGCGCCGGGGCACTCTCCCAGGGTGCAGAGCTCGTCCTCCACCAACACCGCGACCCCGGCG
>NZ_VEJQ01000084.1:0-356 GCF_007680745.1 Pseudomonas sp. DE0010 | reverse complement strand
ACTAAAATAATATTGGACCCCAGCCGGGGATGGCCCTTGGCTGGGTGATTATCGCGGGGCTATATCCTGAATCGCCCCAAGTTTCGTAGATGCTCTTAGGCCCTAAGAGTAGCTTTTGCAGGTCACTGCGAAATTCGATAGGCATAGGTTGAGGCTGTCTGCCAGTGCGGAATAGCCCAGAGTAGTTCGTGACAGGCCGCTTATAGCCAATTACTGCTCTCTAGCCGCGTCCGCTATGGGTCGACTGCGTCCATTGGCTATCTCCAATTTTTGTATTTCCAGAATTTCGCAACAATTTCGGGAGCCGACATCTACCATGGGTCTGTAGCCGCTACTCACACGATTAAGTCAGTTGC
>NZ_VEJQ01000083.1:0-357 GCF_007680745.1 Pseudomonas sp. DE0010 | reverse complement strand
CACCAGTTCGTCCCACAGCTCCTGCAGATAACCCGCCAGCGCCGGGTGCTCCAGCAGCTGGTCGCGCAACTGTTCGCCGCGCAGGCGAAAGGCCGGGTCCTCCTTGAGGCGCTCGATGAAGCCGACCAGATAGCCATCGAAATGCCGCCGCAACTCGTGCTCGCGGTCATGGCTGATCTCGCCGATCAGCCGCGACACCGCCTGCACCACCTTGATCGCCGACCAGCGCCCGACCCGCTCGTCCAGCCCCAGGTATTTGAGGGTGCGCAGTTCGCCGCCAATGGTGCGGGCGATCAGCGCCTGGGTGTCTTCGTCCTGCAGCAGGCGATCGATCTCCTGCAGCACCTCGTCGAGCAC
>NZ_VEJQ01000082.1:0-357 GCF_007680745.1 Pseudomonas sp. DE0010 | reverse complement strand
ACCGCCCAGCAACAGCAGAGCGGCGGCGATCTCAACGGTGCCTCCTCGAGCCTGGAACGCGCCCAGCGCATCGCCCCGCGCGAGCCCCAGGTGCTCTATCGCCTGGCCCAGGTGCGCCTGGCGCAGAACGATCCGGCCCAGGGCGAGCAACTGGCCCGGCGCGCCCTGACCTACGCCAATGGCCGTCCGGCCTTGCAGGCCAGTCTCTGGCAACTGATCGCCCAGGCCCGCGAGGCCCAGGGCGATGCCTCCGGCGCCGCCCTGGCCCGGCAGAAGGCGCAGGTGGGTACCTGATGGACGAGCGCCTGCCCGCCCTGGCCGATCAGCTGCTGCAGATCGAGCGTGAATTGCGCCTGC
>NZ_VEJQ01000081.1:0-357 GCF_007680745.1 Pseudomonas sp. DE0010 | reverse complement strand
CAGGTCCCAGCGCAGCACCTGGCCGCTGTCGCGCATGGCCAGGGTCAGGGCGGTGCGCTCGGCGGCGGTCATGCCGCGCAGCAGGGTGGCCATGGCGAAGGCGGCGATCTGGCCTTCGCTGAGGCTGTCGTCGACGATGCCGCGGACCAGCCGCTGGAGATCCTCAGCCGAGAGTTCCAGGCCATCGCGCTTCTGGCGGATAACCTCCTGGGCAAGCCACATGGGCGGACTCCTTAGAAGTCGTCGAAGGCGCCGGGCAGCAGCTCGGCCAGGGTCCAGGTGCGGGTACGGCCGGGTTCGCTGCCGCTGCAGACGATGGTCGCGTCGGGCGCCATCAACTCCAGCAGCACCTGGCGA
>NZ_VEJQ01000080.1:0-361 GCF_007680745.1 Pseudomonas sp. DE0010 | reverse complement strand
GATCCATGTGGACGTCGGGCACCTGGGCCTGCTCGAGCACGTCGAGCATCAGGCTGATGACTTCCAGATCCCCTTCGCTGCCGGGCACGCCATAGAGCTCGGCGCCGACCTGGATCGGGCTGCGCGAGGTGGACAGCGCACGGGGACGGGTATGCAGCACGCTGCCGGCATAGCACAGTCGGCTCGGACCGCTCTGCTTGAGGCTATGGGCTTCCATGCGCGCCACCTGGGGCGTGATGTCGGAGCGGAAGCCCATGAGGCGGCCGGAATTGGGATCGGTCACCTTGAAGGTGCGCAGTTCCAGTTCCTTGGCCGCGCCGGTGAGCAGCGATTCCAGGAATTCCAGGTGCGGGGTGATGAC
>NZ_VEJQ01000007.1:0-199247 GCF_007680745.1 Pseudomonas sp. DE0010 | reverse complement strand
ACGGCAACGGCAACGGCAACGGCAACGGCAACGGCAACGGCAACGGCAACGGCAACGGCAACGGCAACGGCAACGGCCATTCAGGTTCGCGTACAGCACGTCCGAATACGGCAGGGTTGCGCGGGGAACTCGCCAGTTGACGAGATCGTTCCCACCGAGAAAGACCCCAAATTACCCCTTCGCCGAGCGATCAATGGAGAACCCAGCCCAGTCCTGGCTTACCGGCATCAGTTCCAGGCTGTTGATGTTGATATGCGCCGGCTGGTTGAGGATCCAGAAGATGGTCTCGGCAATATCCTGTGGCTGAATCGGCTCGGCACCCGCGTAGGTAGCATCGTACTTGGCCTGGTCACCGCCAAAGCGTACCAACGAGAACTCGCTCTCGCACAAGCCAGGCTCGATGTTGCTCACCCGCACGCCAGTGCCGCGCAAGTCGCAGCGCAAGCTCAACGAGAACTGGCCGACAAACGCCTTGGTACCGCCATATACGTTGCTGCCCGGATAGGGATAATTACCCGCCACCGACCCCACGTTCAGGATGGACGCCCCCCGCCCGTGGGCAATCAAGCGTGGCAGCAGCAAGCGCGTGGTGTAGATCAGCCCCTTGATGTTGGTGTCGACCATGGTTTCCCAGTCATCGAGGCTGCAATTCTGCGCCGCGTCCACCCCCAGCGCCAACCCGGCGTTGTTGACCAGCCCGCGAAGCGTGTCGAAACCCGGTGGCAAGTTAGCGATGGCCTGTTCCATCGCCTGGCGATCGCGCACATCCAGCACCAGGCCATGGACCTCGGTTTGCGCTGACAATTCGGCACACAAGGCATCCAGGCGGTCCTTGCGGCGCCCAGTGAGCACCAGCTTCCAGCCCGCCTCGGCAAACCGGCGGGCAGTGGCCTCGCCAAAGCCGGACGTGGCGCCTGTGATGAAGACGGTCGAAGTCATGCAGTGTTCCTCACGTAAGAGATCCTGGGTTAACCCGAAGCATGCCCGTGCTCGATGCGCCGAGCAAGTCGCCACACGCGCTGATCGTTTTTTGACCATACCGCTGAAGGCCTCGTATGCACTGGGCTGCAGCCACCTATGCGCACCTTATCCACAAGCCTTTCCCCGCCAATTGGGGGCAACTGCCGCACCCAGCGGAACCCTTTCAGCGAACCACGGTCTCGTCTGACTTTTTCACTAGGGCCAGATCCTTCGCCCCACGCTGCTTCCAGACGTCTGTCCAATGCTTTTCCACAATTTTATCCACAGACATCTGACCTTATGACATCGCACTTAAAAAGTACTAGTCAGATAGGCATAGCATCACCCAGCACGACCATGGTCAAAAAATGATCAAATCTATGGAAGCCTTTGATTCATTGGCCTGCAGAAAGATGCCACCATGTTTTCCACAGGCAGCTCCACACGAATGGTGGACTAAATCAAGTTATGGGTAACCGAGGACGGCCTGTCGCCTCGCGCCTGTGCATAAGCCCGAGGTCATGGCAGTTGTCCACATGAGGACTGGCCTGTTAATACATGCAGGAAGATGCTTTCGAGCGCTGACCAGCCCCGATTGGCTCAAGGCTGGACGACCATCAGGGCTCAGTGCCCGCCCAGATAAGCACTGCGCACCTCTTCATTGACCAACAACTCCTGGCCCGTACCCGTCATGCGTATCTGCCCGTTAACCATCACGTAAGCCCGGTCGGACAGCTTCAACGCATGGTTGGCGTTCTGCTCGACCAAGAAGATGGTCATGCCCGTCTTGGCCAGCTCGCGCAGGGTGGCGAAGATCTGTTTGACGACGATGGGCGCCAGCCCGAGCGAAGGCTCATCCAGAAGCAGCAGTCGAGGCCGGCTCATCAAGGCGCGGGCGATGGCCAGCATCTGCTGCTCGCCACCCGACATGGTCATGGCGCGCTGGTTGCGTCGCTCCTTGAGACGTGGAAACAACGCATACATCCGCTGCATGTCCTCGTCGGCATGCTTGTCGCCGATGGGGATGGTGCCCATCATCAGGTTTTCTTCGACACTCATGTCCGGGAACACCCGCCGCCCTTCCGGTGACTGAGCGATGCCATTGGCGGCGATGTAGTGCGAGGACTTGCGGGTGATGTCGGTGCCCCGGTAGAGGATCTGGCCGGAAGCGGCGCGAGGTTGCCCGAAAATGGACATCAACAAGGTAGACTTGCCCGCCCCGTTGGCACCGATCAGGCTGACCGTCTCACCTTCATCGATGTGCATGGACACCTGCTTCAGGGCCTGGATGGGGCCGTAGAAGACATCCAGGTCCTTCAATTCCAGAATGGGTGCAGTCATATCAGCTCCTCTTCGTCGGCACCCAGATAGGCAGCGATCACTGTCGGGTTGTTGCGGATATCCTGGGGCGCGCCCTCGGCGATCACGTTGCCGTGGTCCAGTACGACGATATGGTCGGAAATGCTCATGACCATGCCCATGTCATGCTCGATCAGCACCACGGTGATGTCATGCTCGTCGCGCAGGACCCGCACCATGCGGCTCAACGCTTCGGTTTCCTGGGGGTTCAGGCCCGCGGCAGGTTCGTCCAGGCAGATCACCTTCGGGCGGGTGCACATGGCACGAGCGATTTCCAGGCGTCGCTGCTGGCCGTAGGACAGTTCGCCGGCCAGGCGGTTGGCGCAGTCGACCAGGTCCACCACCTCCAGCCAATAGAACGCATGGTCAAGCGCGTCGCTCTCGGCCTTGCGATACCCCTTGGTGTTGAGCACGCCAGCCAACAGGTTGCGGTTGACCCACATGTGCTGGGCCACCAGCAGGTTCTCGACGACGGACATTTCCTTGAACAGTCGGATGTTCTGGAACGTCCGGGCCAGGCCGGCCCGGTTGACCAAGTGAGTGCCGCCAAACATCTTGTAGTACAGCCGGCTGGCGAACCGTGATGGCGAGACGAAGTCCGCCGCCTGGAAGCGTTCGCCCAGCAATTGGATGACGTTGGTATGGCTACCCCGCGCGTTGAGCTCGATCCGCCCGCCGCTGGGCTTGTAGAAGCCGGTCAGGCAGTTGAACACCGTGGTCTTGCCTGCGCCGTTGGGGCCGATCAGGGCGAAGATTTGGTTGCGCCTGACTTTCAGGCTCACATCGCTGAGCGCCTTGATGCCACCGAACTGCATCATCAGGTGGTCTACCGAGAGAATGATGTCGTCGCTCATGGCGCCACTCCTTTACGCGGGGTCACACCGGACCGGCTGATGCGGATCAGCCCGCGCGGTCGCCAGATCATCATCAGCACCATTAGCACGCCAAACAGCAGCACCCGGTACTCGGAGAAGCTGCGCAGCAGTTCTGGCGCAACGGTGAGCACGAACGCGGCAATCACCACGCCGACGGTCGAACCCATGCCGCCCAGTACCACGATGGCCAGGATCAGCGCTGACTCGAAGAAGGTGAACGAGGACGGGTTGACGAAGCCTTGGTAAGTGGCGAAAAACACCCCCGCCAGCCCCGCCGTCGAGGCGCCCAAGGTGAACGCCGAGAGCTTGACTAGCACATGGTTGAGCCCCATGGAACGGCAGGCAATCTCGTCTTCGCGCAGGGCCTCCCAGGCGCGACCTACCGGCATGCGTGTCAGCCGGTGCTTGATGTACAGCACGGCCAGCACCACCAGGAACAGTACCGCGTAGATGAACACGAACTTGAGGTTGGGGTTGTAATCGATACCCATGAACTCATGGATGGGCACGCCCCCGTCCTTGGCCCGCCGCCCGAACTCCAGGCCGAGGAACGTCGGCGCCGGGGCCGGCATGCCGTTGGGGCCGCCAGTGAACGACAGCCAGTTGTTGAGCACCAGGCGAATGATTTCGCCAAAGCCCAAGGTAACGATGGCCAGGTAATCGCCGTGCATGCGCAACACCGGAAAGCCCAGGATGCACCCGGCCAGCGCTGCGGCAATGGCCGCCAAGGGCAGCACGCTCCAGAAGCCAAGCCCCAGGTACTGGTAGCCCAGCGCCAGGCCATAGGCACCGATGGCATAGAACGCGACATAGCCCAGGTCCAGCAGCCCGGCCAGGCCAACCACGATATTCAGGCCAAGACCGAGCAGCACGTAGATCAGCCCGAGGATCACCACCGTCAGCAGGTACTTGTTGGCAAAGATCGGGAAGACAATGGCGATCACGATGAGCGCAGGAATGATATAGCGCAGCCGCGACTTGTAGTCTGGCGGGTTCACATGCACGCCCGAGCCGCCATTGTCGAAGCCTTGCAGCATGCGCCGGCCAGCAGCGGTTTGCAGGTACAGGCTGAGCAGGAAGCGCCCGAGCATCACACCGCCGACCAGCCACGCCACACGCCGCGGTTCGGCGTTGAAGCTGTAGCCGTCGAGCACCACACCGACGACCGGGCCGAACACGATGAGCGCCAGCAGCCCTGCCACCAGGGTTTCCACTACGCTGCGCTTGAGATCCAAGCCTGTCTTTTGGGGAACGGATACGGATTTGGCAACGGACATGGTCACACCTTAGCCACGAGTGGGCGACCCAGCAGGCCTTGGGGGCGGAAGATAAGGATCAGCACCAGCAGCGAGAAGCTGAAGACGTCCTTGTAGTCCGAGTTGATCAGCCCGGAGAACAGCGATTCGGAGATGCCCAGGATGATGCCGCCAAGCATCGCGCCAGGCAGCGAGCCAATACCGCCGAGCACCGCGGCAGTGAAGGCCTTGATGCCGATGATGAAACCGGCATAGAAATCGAAGGTGCCGTAGTTCATGGTGATCAGTACGCCGGCCAGCGCCGCCATCACGGCACCGATGACGAACACGTAGGAAATCACCCGGTCGGTGTTGATGCCCAGGATCGACGCCATCTTGCGGTCCTGTTGAGTGGCGCGGCACATGCGCCCCAGCTTGGTGTACTTGATCACATAGGTCAGCAGGCCCATGCCAACGAAGGCCGCCACCAGAATGAAGATCTTGGTGTAGGTCAGTTGCACGAAGCCGCTGCCCACCTCGACGCGCCAGGCGCCTTCAAGCAGGGTTGGTACCCCCTGTTGCCGCGCACCTTGGCTGATTTGCGCGTAGTTCTGCAGGATCAGGGAAATGCCGATGGCACTGATGAGCGGCGCCAGGCGGGTGGAGTTGCGCAAGGGTTTGTAAGCGATACGCTCGATGGTGAAGCCATATACCCCGGTCACCACGATGGTGAACAACAAGGTGCCCAACATCAGCAGGGGGAAGGACTCGACGCCGAAATAGGCCAGCAATGCCAGGCTGATCGCCGCCAGGTAGGCGGAAATCATGTACACCTCGCCGTGCGCGAAGTTGATCATGCCGATGATGCCATAGACCATTGTGTAGCCGATGGCGATCAGGCCGTAGACCGACCCGAGGGTCAGGCCATTGACCAGTTGCTGCAGGAAAATACCATCCATAACGCAATCTCACCTGATCGAGATCGCACCCGTGCTGCCCACGCAGGGCCCGGTACCAGGCAGCCATGGCGCTGCAGCACTGTGCTGATCTTCGGATAAAGACGGGTACCGCAGGGCCAGGCACTAGGGCTCGCGCCCCAGGGCCCTGGAGCCGTTGTTATTGTTGTTTTTCCAGCTGGTGGTACTTGCCGTCCTTGTCCCACTGGTAGACCACGTAGTCCGACACCGTCAGGTCACCCTTGTTGTCCCACTTCTTCTCGCCCATCACCGTCTGCACAGGGTTGGCCTTCAACCACTTGGCCGCGTCTTCGCCCTTGTTGGACTTGGCGCCGTTGAACGCTGCAGCCAGTGCCTGCAACGAGGCGTAAGCGTAAAGGGTGTAGCCTTCAGGCTCGGTGCCGCCTTTACGGAATTCCTCGACCACCGCCTTGCTGTCGGGCAGTTGACGCGGATCGGCGCCGAAGGTCATGTAGACGCCATCGACGTACTGCGCCCCGCCTGCCGTGGACACCAGTTCGTCGGTGACGATGCCGTCATCGGACATGAACCTCACGTCCTTGAGCCCTTGCTCGCGCAGCTGGCGGACCAGGGGGCCGGCCTCAGGGTGCAGGCCACCGAAATAGACCACGTCGGCGCCGGTGGAGCGAATCTTGGTCACAATGGCGCTGAAGTCTTTCTCGCCTCGGGTCAGGCCCTCGTACAGCACAGGCTTGACGCCGCGTTTTTCCAGCTGTGCCTTGGTCGCATCGGCCAGCCCCTGGCCGTAGGTGTCCTTGTCGTGCAACACCGCTACTTTCTGGCCCTTGAGTACATCGACGATATAGTTGCCGGCGACGACGCCCTGCTGGTCGTCACGCCCGCACATGCGGAACATGGCCGACAGCCCGCGCTCGGTGACCTGCGGGTTGGTCGAGCCTGGCGTGATGGCAATGACGCCTGCTTCGTCGTACACCTCGGATGCCGGAATGGTATTGGAAGAGCAGAAATGCCCTACCACGCCAATGACCTTGTCCTGGTCCACCAGCCGGTTCGCTACAGACACGGCCTGCTTGGGTTCGCACGCGTCGTCGCCTTTGACCAGCACGATCTTCTCGCCATTGACCCCGCCGGCTGCGTTGATCTTGTCGGCCGCTGCCTGCGCACCTTTCATGTATTGCTCGCCAAACGCTGCGTTGGCACCGGTCATCGGGCCTGCGACACCGATCTTGACGTCGGCCTGTACATACGAAGAAACACCCAGGGCCGTGGCGACGGCCAGGGCCAGGAAACCTTTCTTGTAAAACGTCTGCGACATGAGGTGGTGCTCCTGAGATTATTTATGGGCACAACAGCTCCCCCAATCCTCCAGCAAAGGTCGTGCCATTAGTTTGACTCCCCGCTGGCCTCCGGCATGTGGAGGCCTCCCTGCGTGTAAAAAGTCGCCAGCTACGCCTGCAAAAACTGGCGCTGTAACAAAATACCGTCACCGAACTTCACATCCCTCATGCGCACCTGCTACGGATCGAACGCCTCAGCGTATATGCACCATTAACGCCCACCTCGAACCAAGAACGCTAGCATGTCCACTATCACTTCTGTCAGTATCGAGAGAAATAAGTATGTGATTAGCTGTAATCGCTTCGACCCCATTGCGGCCTTATCGAGGACAGCGCCATGAAATACCATTGGAACGACGCGAGCTTCACTAACAAATCGCCGATACTGAACTTTAAAATCGTCAGCACCGGTTGGAGAGTTACAGGCGTTAGCGTAACGAGTGGTCAAGACCCAGACGGCAATGTCAAGGTGGGTCAAACAGTCAAAGATCGCAGAGATGGGAAGATATCTTTCAGGTTGGGCCGCAAGGGCTCTGAGGCTACCGCCAATTGGTTCAAAGACAGCAGCCGAGCGCCAAGTAGTAAAAATACGTTCAACAAAAACCCAGACAAGTTGAACTTCGCGGTCGAACTAGACCTGGAGCTTGGAATTGTATGGCCTGAGTTGACCGGGGAGACCGAAGTTGTCGTAAAATTCCCGAAAGTTGTAGTTGCACAAGGGCATACCGGCACCGCTAACAACTGGTGGTTTGGCGGTAACCGCTGCAGTTACAAAGCGGTAAATAGCGTCACTTGCCCAGGATCGATCACAGTCCTTGGTCAAACCATCGCACTAACGGCAGTATTCCTGCGGGGGACTTTCGGCATTGCCAACGGGGTGGATGATATCTGGCTCATGCACCTTCAGCCAGAGCTCAAAGGTTTGAAAGAAGAGCTCCAGCAGTCTATAAAAGACAACGAAGCCGCACTCGAAAAGCAGTTTGCGGCGATGGCAGACGCTGCTCAGGCAGAGAATACAGTCAAATAGACCTAAGCGTTAGCCTCGAAGCAGCAGTCGGGGTTCGGCAACCGGCTGCGCTAACGAGGTAGAACCCACGCTTCTGGCTGCATGGCACGACAGCTTTGCGGGTGTCGCTGCAGCCAGATCATGAGTCGCCAAATACTATCCGCACATCACCGTAAAAGGCTGGCAGAATAAGCCCCTCGCTTGCTTATTCATCGATTGTGATCAGTTTATACGGAACCCACCCATGAACGAGAGCGCGTTCGCCGAGCGCATCGTGCACAACCTGCTCGACACCGACTTCTACAAACTGACCATGATGCAGGGTGTGCTGCACAACTACCCGGACGCCGACGTTGAGTGGGAATTCCGCTGCCGCAACGGCGAGGACCTGCGCCCTTACCTGGGTGAGATCCGCAATCAGCTCGAACTGCTCAGCGACCTCACCCTCGATGATGGCCAGTTGGGTTTTCTTGAGCGCATCAGCTTTCTCAAGCCCGATTTCCTGCGCTTTCTTAGGTTGTTCCGCTTCAACCTGCGCTATGTGCGCATCGGCATAGAGAACGACCAGCTGTTCCTGCGCCTGAAAGGCCCGTGGCTGCATGTGATCTTGTTCGAAGTGCCACTGCTGGCGATCATCAGCGAGGTGCGCAACCGTTCGCTGCACCCGCACATGCGCCTGGCCGATGCCCGTGATCAGCTTTACCGTAAATTCGATTGGCTGCGTGCCAACGCCAGCACCGATGAACTGGCCGAAATGCAGGTCGCCGACTTTGGTACCCGCCGGCGTTTCTCAAGCCGTGTGCAGGAAGACGTGGTACGCGTGTTGCGCGATGACTTCCCGGCCCGCTTCGTCGGCACCAGCAATGTGGACCTGGCCTGGAAACTCGACATCAAGCCGCTGGGCACCATGGCTCATGAATGGATCATGGCCCATCAACAGCTGGGCCCGCGGTTGATCGACAGCCAGATCGCCGCACTCGATTGCTGGGTGCGTGAGTACCGGGGGTTGCTGGGCATCGCCTTGACCGACTGCGTGACCATGGACGCTTTCCTGGGCGATTTCGACCTGTACTTCGCCAAGCTCTTCGATGGGCTGCGCCACGACTCCGGTGATCCTGTGCTCTGGGCCGAAAAAGCCATTGCTCACTACCAGCACCTGGGCATCGATCCGATGACCAAGACGCTGGTGTTCTCCGATGGGCTGAACCTGCCCCGGGCGCTGGAAATCTTCCGTGCCCTGCGCGGTCGCATCAACGTAAGCTTCGGTATCGGCACCAACCTGACCTGTGACATTCCGGGCGTAACGCCGATGAGCATCGTGCTGAAGATGACCGATTGCAACGGCGCACCGGTGGCCAAGATTTCAGACGAAGCGGCCAAGACCCAGTGTCGTGACGAGAACTTCGTCACCTACCTACGTCACGTTTTCAAAGTCCCCAGCAAGGAGTAACCCCATGCAAGCGGTTCAGCAAGAGATTGCCCAGGCACTCAAGGTACAACCGCCGTTCGCCGACGCTGCCGCCCTTGAGGCCGAAGTGACCCGGCGGGTAGCGTTCATCAAGGACTGCCTGGCCAATGCAAGGCTCAAGACCCTGGTACTGGGCATCAGCGGTGGCGTCGATTCGCTGACCGCAGCCCTGCTCGCCCAGCGTGCCATCAGCGAGTTGCGTGATGAAACCGGTGACAAGGGCTATACCTTCATCGCGGTGCGCCTGCCCTATCATGTCCAGCACGATGAGCATGATGCGCAGGCGTGCCTGGAAGTCATCAAGCCGGACGAGACGCATACCATCGACATTGCCCCGGCCGTCAAGGCACTGGCAGGCGAAACGCAGGCGTTGAAAAACGGCTCGCCCACGCTCGTGGATTTCGTGGTGGGTAACATCAAGGCCAGGATGCGCATGGTTGCCCAGTACACCATCGCAGGCGCGCGCGCAGGCCTGGTGATCGGGACCGACCACGCAGCCGAGGCGGTCATGGGCTTTTATACCAAGTTCGGCGACGGCGCCTGCGACCTGGCGCCGCTCAGTGGCTTGGTCAAGCATCAGGTACGCGCCATCGCGCGCCATTTCGGGGCGCCGGAGTCACTGGTGGAGAAAGTGCCTACCGCCGACCTCGAAGACCTCGACCCGGGCAAGCCAGACGAAGCGGCCCACGGGGTCACCTACCAGCAAATCGACGCATTCCTGCATGGCCAGGAAATCGATCAAGCTGCGTTCGATGTCATCGTTGCCAACTACCGCAAGACCCAGCACAAGCGCGAACTGCCGTTCGCCCCTTGAATACGCAATTGGGGCCGCGTTGCGGCCCCAATTCGTGTTCTACCGCGTGGTCACATCACTTGACCAAAACTTTGCCTTTCATCATCGCGATGTGACCTGGGAAGGTGCAGAAGAAACTGTAGTCACCGCCGGCTTCGAGCTTGGCGGTGTCGAACGTCACTTCGGTTTCCTTCTCTGGCGCGCCGATCATCTTGGTGTGGGCGATGATGGCGGCGTTGTCGGCCTTGATGTAGTCCTTTTCCAGACCCTGACTCATGCCTTCGGTGGCGATGCCCTGCATGTCGGCCGTCTTGCTGATGACCAGGTTATGGCCCATGACGTTCTTCGGCAGGTTGCCGGAGTGAGTCAGTTTGACGGTGAATTCCTTGCAGCTCTTGTCGACCGTGATTTCCTTGGTGTTGAAGGACATCTGGTCAGTCGAATCGACAGTTACCGAACACTCGGCTGCGAAGACAGAGGCGCTGGCGAGGGTCAGCAGGGATACCGCTACAGCTTTCGCAAACATCGTGAATCTCCTTGGCAGGGTTTTTGATCAACAGCGAGACTGCCTGAAACCGTCCAGCCCCTGGGTGACGTGTGTCAAGGGGATGTCAATGGGCCAGTCAGTTGAATTGTTCAATGGATTGTATACAACCAATCTAAGGGCACATCATGCCCTTTTAATAGACGATGGGACAACCTCTCATTTAGGAGCAGTACCAAATGCCCATGTCCAGTTTCTTGAACAGCCTGCTCGCTGCCTATGCCCACGCTGCCACAGGCGCGATCTGCGAGTTCTCGCGCCCCGAGTGATGCCGTTGTGCAGTGATCGAATAACCCTCTGTTGCTGAGGAAGGGGCCGCCAGGCGGCCCGGGTTTTAGCGTGGGATGACTGGCTGGCGCGGCTTCTTCCCGCCTTTGCCACCCTTGGCCGACTCCTTGCGCTCCTTGGCCGCCTGCTGGTTGCGGGCGAACGCCTCCGCCTTGGCCTTCTCACGCTTGTCCCATGGCTTGCTGCCATCGCTGGCACGCGGCGGCAGGCCGGTGTGCTGGGTCAGGATCTTTTGGTCCTTGCCCACCTTGTGGCTACCGGCAGGCGTCGAGTTCTTGCGTCGGGCGCTCTGGTAGGTATCGGATTGCGGCTGGTGCAACGGGATCAGCTGATGCTTGCCTGGCCCGATCAAGTCGGCACGCCCCATGCGCTGCAGCGCCTCGCGCAGCATCGGCCAGCCCTTGGGGTCGTGGTAACGCAGAAACGCCTTGTGCAAGCGACGCTGCTCGTCGCTCTTGACGATATCCACGCCCTCGCTCTTGTAGGTCACCTTGCGCAGCGGGTTCTTGCCCGAGTGATACATGGCTGTGGCAGACGCCATCGGCGAGGGGTAGAACGCCTGCACCTGGTCGGCACGGAAACCGTTGCCCTTGAGCCACAAGGCCAGGTTCATCATGTCTTCGTCGGTGGTGCCGGGGTGCGCCGCGATGAAGTACGGGATCAGGTACTGCTCCTTGCCCGCCTCCTTGGAGAACTTCTCGAACATGCGCTTGAAGCGGTCATAGCTGCCAATGCCCGGCTTCATCATCTTGTCCAGCGGGCCACGCTCGGTGTGCTCCGGGGCAATCTTGAGGTAGCCGCCCACATGGTGGGTCACCAGCTCCTTGACGTACTCCGGCGACTCCACCGCCAGGTCGTAGCGCAGGCCCGAGGCGATGAGGATTTTCTTCACGCCTGGCAGCGCACGGGCCTTGCGATACAGCTCGATCAACGAACTGTGGTCGGTGTTCAGGTTCTCGCAGATACCGGGGAACACGCACGAGGGCTTGCGGCAGTGCTTCTCGATTTCCGGGCTCTTGCAGGCGATACGGTACATGTTGGCGGTAGGGCCGCCGAGGTCCGACACCACGCCAGTGAAGCCTGGCACCTTGTCGCGCATCTCCTCGATCTCGTTGAGGATCGATTCGTGCGAACGGTTCTGGATGATGCGCCCTTCGTGCTCGGTGATCGAGCAGAACGTACAACCGCCAAAGCAGCCGCGCATGATGTTGACCGAGAAGCGGATCATCTCGTAGGCCGGGATGCGTTCTTTGCCATAGGCAGGGTGCGGCACGCGCGCATAGGGCATGCCGAACACGTAGTCCATTTCCTCGGTGCTCATGGGAATGGGCGGTGGGTTGAACCACACGTCTACTTCGCCATGTTTCTGCACCAGGGCGCGGGCGTTGCCTGGGTTGGTCTCCAGGTGCAGCACACGGTTGGCGTGCGCATACAGGACCGGGTCGTTACGCACCTTTTCGAACGATGGCAGGCGAATCACCGACTTCTCGCGCGTCACGCGCGGGCTGTCGAGGATCTGCACCACCTTGGCTTCGTTCGGGTCCTCCTGGTCGCCCTTGGCTTGCTCGATGGCGCAAGCCTGGGTGTCCTGGGTATTGACGTACGGGTTGATGATCTTGTCGACGCGCCCCGGACGATCGATACGGGTAGAGTCGATTTCGAACCAGCCGTCCGGGGTGTCGCGCCGCACGAAGGCCGTGCCACGCACGTCGGTGATCGACTCGATCTTCTCGCCGTTGGACAGCCGTTGCGCCACCTCGACCACGGCACGCTCGGCGTTGCCGAACAGCAGGATGTCGGCGCTGGCGTCGATCAGGATCGAGTGGCGCACCTTGTCCTGCCAGTAGTCGTAGTGCGCGATGCGGCGCAACGAGGCCTCGATGCCGCCCAGCACGATGGGCACGTGCTTGTAGGCTTCCTTGCAACGCTGGCTGTACACCAAGCTGGCACGGTCAGGCCGGCTGCCCGCCAGGCCGCCCGGGGTGTAGGCGTCGTCGGAACGGATTTTCTTGTCGGCAGTGTAGCGGTTGATCATCGAGTCCATGTTGCCGGCAGCCACACCGAAGAACAGGTTGGGCTCGCCAAGCTTCATGAAGTCGTCTTTGGACTGCCAGTTTGGCTGGGCAATGATGCCCACGCGAAAACCCTGGGCTTCCAGCAACCGGCCGATGATGGCCATGCCGAACGACGGATGGTCGACGTAGGCATCGCCGGTCACGATGATGATGTCGCAGGAATCCCAACCGAGCAAATCCATCTCCTCCCTGCTCATCGGCAGGAAAGGTGCTGGCCCGAAGCATTCGGCCCAGTACTTGGGATAATCGTAAAGTGGTTTGGCTGCTTGCATATCAGTGACCGGCTCTGGTGTGCAGGGAAATCGCGGGCGCGGAGAATAGCACAAATTTTAACCAAATCCGACTGGATTCGTGGGAATTGGCAGGCGTGCGATGATTGGGGCGTGACACCTCGCGGGGCACGTTCGCCCCACGGTGCAGGTGATGAGGTACGTCTGGTGAAGCAGAAACAGGCGCTATTCGTCGTCGTCGAAGTTGTACATGCCCGGCGCGAGGTTCTCGAAGCGGGTGTACTTGCCGATAAACGCCAGGCGCACAAAGCCGATAGGCCCGTTACGCTGTTTGCCGATGATGATTTCCGCCACGCCCTTGTGCTCGGTTTCGGGGTGGTACACCTCGTCGCGGTACACGAACATGATGACGTCGGCGTCCTGCTCGATTGCACCCGATTCACGCAAGTCGGAGTTCACCGGGCGCTTGTTCGGGCGCTGCTCCAAAGAGCGGTTGAGCTGCGAGAGGGCAATGACCGGGCAATTGAATTCCTTGGCCAGGGCTTTGAGCGACCGGGAGATTTCGGAAATCTCGTTCGTGCGGTTGTCACCGGAAGATCCGGGAATCTGCATCAGCTGTAGGTAGTCGACCATGATCATGGCGATCTCGCCGTGCTCGCGTGCCAGGCGCCGGGTGCGCGCGCGCATCTCTGATGGGCTGATGCCGGCGGTGTCATCGATGAACAACTTGCGGTCGTTGAGCAGATTTACCGCCGAGGTGAGGCGTGGCCAGTCGTCATCACTCAATTGACCGGAGCGGACTTTGGTCTGGTCGATACGACCCAGTGAGGACAGCATACGCATGACCAGCGATTCGCCTGGCATTTCCAGCGAAAACACCAGTACGGCCTTGTCGGTCCGCAGCACGGCGTTTTCCACCAGGTTCATGGCGAACGTGGTTTTACCCATCGAAGGTCGGCCCGCCACGATGATCAGGTCGGCCGGCTGAAGGCCGCTGGTTTTCTCGTCCAGGTCGGTATAACCGGTGGAAATACCGGTGATGTCGCTGTCGGAGTTGAACAGGGTATCGATGCGGTCGATGGCCATGGTCAACAGGTCGTTGACCCCTACCGGGCCGCCTGTCTTGGGCCGTGCCTCGGCGATCTGGAAGATCTGCCGCTCGGCGTCGTCGAGGATTTCCGCCGCATCACGGCCTTGCGGGTTGAACGCATTGTCTGCGATGTCGGTACTGATGCTGATCAGTTGCCGCAGCGTGGCCCGCTCGCGAATGATCGCGGCGTAGGCCTTGATGTTGGCCACCGAAGGCGTGTTCTTGGCCAGTTCGGCCAGGTACGCCAGGCCACCCACCTGCGTCGAGAGGCCTTCCTTGTCGAGCTGCTCGTGCAGCGTCACCACATCGAACGGCTGGTTGGCGTCAGCCAGCTTGTGCACGGCACGGAAGATCAACCGGTGGTCATGCCGGTAGAAGTCACCGTCCGACACCTGGTCCAGCACCCGCTCCCAGGCGTTGTTGTCCAGCATCAGACCACCGAGCACGGCCTGTTCGGCCTCGATGGAATGCGGCGGCACTTTCAGGGCTGCGGTTTGCAGGTCGAGCTGTTCGGAGGTAGTGATCTCGTTCATGGCCACGAAAGAATTCTGGAGGATGAAAAAGACAAAGGGCACGGCCTGTCGAAGACAGGACCGTGCCCGATGTTAACCGGCTGACACCTGAGGGGCCAGCCAGTCAGCGCAGCTTAGGCAGCTACGACGACCACACGTACGGTGGCTTCAACGTCGCTGTGCAGGTGCACGGCTACGTCGTATTCGCCAACCTGACGGATGGTGCCGTTCGGCAGACGAACTTCAGCTTTGGCCACTTCAACGCCGGAGGCGGTCAGGGCGTCAGCGATGTCGTGGGTGCCGATCGAACCGAACAGCTTGCCTTCGTCGCCAGCGGTGGCAGTGATGGTCACTTCCAGCTCGGCCAGTTGGGCAGCGCGGCTTTCAGCCGACGATTTACGGTCTGCAGCTGCTTTTTCCAGCTCGGCGCGACGCTCTTCGAACGCAGCCAGGTTGGCGGCGTTGGCAACGGTAGCCTTGCCGAATGGCAGCAGGAAGTTACGGCCGTAACCAGCCTTAACTTTTACTTTATCGCCCAGGTTGCCCAGGTTGGCGACTTTTTCCAGCAGGATCAGTTCCATTTGGTAAAACCTCTTAACTTTTAACCTTCACCGTTCGCGGAGTCATTCCCTTTGGGGGACTTGCGACCGCGAAAATCAATCAGGCTGTCGACAATGGCCAGGACCACCAGCAACGGGTAAATCAGCTGCATGATCAGCGGCAGCGTCACGTACATCCCTACCAGCCAGAAACCGGCCAGTCGGCCCTGCGCCACGAGCCCATGCATCAAAGCGATGCCGGCCAGCACCAGTACCAGGCTCGAAGCCGATGCCAGGATGATGAACTGCGGCCCGATGAACGGGGCCACCACCATCACTGCCACCAGGGCGACCATGGTCTGTTTCGGCAGCTTCAGGGCACGAAACTCGTGACCGAAGCCTCCAGGGTTGTACAACGCTGCCTGCGAATAACGCGCCAGCACCAAGGCCAGCACGCAGAACAACTGCACTGTCACCGCTGTGGAAGTGACCAGCAATGGGCGGATCACTTCACCGGAGAGCACCGGCTGCCCTTCTACTTGCGGCATGGCTTCGGCAAATGCCTTGGCCAGCGCCTCGAAGGTAGGGGCCAGCGCCAGATCGAGCACGAGGCTGAACGCCACGGCGAACACGGCACTGACCACCAACACCCGACTCCAGGGATGCTCGGCCCGCAACAGGCCGGCAAGTGCCAGGGCGCCCGCGATCACCATGAAGGTGATCGGATCGCCCATGACCCAAACGGCCAACCCTGCCAGCAAGCCGCCAGCGATGACCGTTGAAGCATCCTTGAACCCGCGCCGCAGCAGCACAAGGCTGCCGGCAGCGGCACTCAACCAGAACAGCAGCGGCAATACCGCGCTGATGACCACCACGAGGGTGGCCTGCACACGACCGCGCATGATGAAACTTGCTAACGCTCGCATGCTAATCCCTTACTGCTTGTCGACGACCCGGTCTCAGCGGCCGTGGCTGTCGGTGTAGGGCAGCAGGGCCAGGAAGCGGGCGCGCTTGATAGCGGTAGCCAGCTGACGCTGATAACGAGCTTTGGTACCGGTGATACGGCTTGGAACGATCTTGCCGGTTTCGGATACGTAAGCTTTCAGGGTGTTGAGATCTTTGAAGTCGATCTCTTTCACGTCTTCAGCAGTGAAGCGGCAGAATTTACGACGACGGAAGAAACGTGCCATTTAATAGGCTCCTCTAAAGGTCCGTGGATTACTCGTCAGCGTTATCGCTGGAGTCGCTGTCATTGCTGTCGTCGCCTTCGGCGGACTCGGCATGCTCAGGACGCTCACGACGCTCACGGCGCTCGCTGCGGTTTTCTTCAGCCTTCAGCATCTCGGACTGACCGGTAACGGCTTCGTCGCGACGGATGACAAGGTTACGGATAACGGCATCGTTGTAGCGGAAGTTGTCTTCCAGCTCGGCCAGGGCCTTGCCGGTGCACTCAACGTTCAGCATCACGTAGTGAGCCTTGTGAACATTGTTGATTGCGTAGGCCAGTTGACGACGGCCCCAATCTTCCAGGCGGTGGATCTTGCCACCATCTTCTTCGATCAGCTTGGTGTAACGCTCAACCATGCCGCCGACTTGCTCGCTCTGGTCCGGGTGAACCAGGAAGATGATTTCGTAATGACGCATGAATGCTCCTTACGGGTTAGTAGTCTGCCAGCGAATCTGGTCAGACAAGGAGTGAATGACACTGGTGTGTCTTGCCAGGGAGTAGAGGCACATGCGCACCTGCCAGCTCGGCAAGGGGCGCAATTGTAGAGAAGGCCAGACAGACAAGCAAGGCAATTGGCGATTATTTGAACAACCGGAAACACTTCGACGCGGCGCCTGTCGCGCCACGGGTGCAGCTGCTTGCACAGGATCAGTTCACGTGGTCAGGTCAGGCTGACGCCGCGCCGGCCACAAGACCGGCACGGCCCTGGGCTCAACCCTTGGCCTGACGCTGGCGCACGGCCTCGAACAGGCATACGCCAGTGGCCACGGACACGTTCAGGCTGCTGACGCTGCCGCTCATCGGCAGCTTCACCAGAAAATCGCAGTGCTCGCGGGTCAGCCGGCGCATGCCCTTGCCTTCGGCGCCCATGATCATCACCAGCGGGCCGGTCAGGTCCTGCTGGTAGATTTCCTGCTCGGCTTCGCCGGCGGTGCCGACCACCCACAGCCCCCGCTGCTGCAACTTCTCAAGCGTACGCGCAAGATTGGTCACGGCCACCAGCGGGATCACCTCGGCTGCGCCGCATGCGACCTTGCGCACCACAGGCGTAAGGGTCGCCGACTTGTCCTTGGGCACGATCACAGCCGTGGTCCCCGCCGCATCGGCGGTGCGCAGGCAGGCACCGAGGTTGTGCGGGTCGGTCACCCCGTCCAGCACCAGGATCAGCGGCGGTGTTTCAGTGCGTTCGAGCAATTCCTCGAGCATGAGCTCGCCCCAGACCTGGCTGGGGCTCACCTCGGCCACCACACCCTGGTGCACGCCCTCGACCCAGGCGTCCATCTCACGGCGTTCGGCTTGACCCACGGCCACGCGGTTCTCGGCGGCCAAGGCCAGCAGCGCTTGCAGGCGCGGCTCGCTGCGACCCTCCGACAGCCAGATCTGCTTGACCCGCTTGGGATGGTGCTGCAACAGCGCCTGTACCGCGTGAACGCCGTAGATCTTTTCCAACTGACTCATGAATTGCTCTTGCTCTTGCGTGAGGCGCCGGATTTCGACGGCCCTTTACGGTGCTTGGTAGGCTTGCCGGACGTCTTGCTGCCCTTGTCCGACTTGCTGCTGCCGTGGCCGGTAGTGCGGGCCTCGGTCATCAGCGCCTTTTTCATTTCGCGGCTCTTGCGCACCTCGGCGTTGCGCTGCACGGCGTCCTTGGGGAAGTACGCCTCGGAAGCTTCGCTCTTGCGGCTGCGCGGCTTGGGCGTGGCCTTGGCCTTCACTTGCTCCGGTGCTTGCTCGGTCGGGGCCGCCGCAGGCGTTGCACCACGCTGCTTGCGACCGATCGGAGCGGCCAAGGTGGCGTCGGCCACCTCGAAGTCGATCTTGCGCTCGTCCAGGTCCACGCGCATGACCTTGACCTCGATCGTGTCACCCAGGCGGAAGCTGCGGCCGGTGCGCTCGCCCGACAGACGATGATGCACAGGGTCGAAGTGGTAATAGTCGCCCGGCAGCGCACTGACGTGCACCAGACCCTCGACGTAGATGTCGGTCAGCTCGACGAACAGGCCGAAACCGGTTACCGCAGTGATCACACCCGGGAACGTCTCGCCCACGCGGTCTTTCATGTACTCGCACTTGAGCCAGTTGACCACGTCACGGGTGGCTTCGTCGGCCCGGCGTTCGGTCATCGAACACTGCTCGCCCAGTTGCTCGAGGGTGTTCTCGTCGTACGGGTAGATGCGCGCCTTGGGAATGCTCATGGCACCGGCACGCTTGACGTGCGGGGTATCGACCTTGGAACGGATGACGCTGCGGATGGCGCGGTGCACCAGCAGGTCAGGGTAACGGCGGATCGGCGAAGTGAAGTGAGTGTACGCCTCGTAGTTCAAGCCAAAGTGGCCGTTGTTGTCGGTGCTGTACACCGCCTGGCTGAGCGAGCGCAGCATCACGGTCTGGATCAGGTGGAAGTCCGGGCGGGCGGCGATGCTCGCCAGCAGTGCCTGGTAGTCCTTGGGCGACGGATCCTTGCCCTTGTGCAGGGACAGCCCCAGCTCACCCAGGAAAGCGCGCAGCTTTTCCAGGCGCTCCGGTGGTGGGCCGTCGTGCACGCGGTACAGGGCCGGCACACCGTGCTTTTGCAGGAACTCTGCCGTGGCCACGTTGGCGGCCAGCATGCATTCCTCGATCAGCTTGTGCGCATCGTTGCGCACGGTCGGGCGAATTTCCGCGATCTTGCGGTCTTCGCCAAAGACGATGCGGGTTTCCTGGGTCTCGAAGTCGATGGCACCGCGGGTGTGACGGGCCTCGAGCAGGACCTTGTAAAGGTTGTAGAGGTTCTTCAGGTCCGGGACGACTTCCTTGTATTCCTCGCGCAGCGCCTTGCCTTCACGGGTGCGTGAATGCTCGAGCATGCTGCTGACCTTGTTGTAGGTCAGGCGGGCGTGGGAGTGGATGACCCCTTCATAGAACTGGTAGTCGACCATTTGCCCGGCCTTGTTCATGGTCATTTCACAGACCATGGCCAGTCGATCGACATGCGGGTTCAACGAGCACAGGCCGTTGGACAGCTCCTCGGGCAGCATGGGCACCACGCGCTCGGGGAAGTACACTGAGTTGCCGCGCTGCTGGGCTTCCACATCCAGCGCCGAGCCCAGGCGAACGTAGCTCGACACGTCGGCGATCGCCACATAAAGGCGCCAGCCACCGGAGAACATCCGCAGCTTGCCCAGCGGTTCGCAGTAAACGGCATCGTCGAAGTCGCGCGCGTCCTCGCCGTCGATGGTCACGAAGGGCAGGTGGCGCAGGTCGACGCGCTTTTCCTTGTCCTTGTCTTCGACCTCGGAGCGGAACTTGCGGGCCTCCTTGATCACATCCTTGGGCCAAACGTGTGGGATATCGTAGCTGCGCAAGGCAACGTCGATTTCCATGCCCGGCGCCATGTAGTTGCCGACCACTTCCACCACATCGCCTTGTGGCTGGAACCGCGCCGTCGGCCAATGGGTGATCTTGATCTCGACGAACTGGCCGATCTTCGCGCCACCGTTACGCCCGGCCGTGACCAGCACTTCTTGCTGGATCTTCGGGTTGTCGGGGGTCACGTAACCGATGCCGCCTTCCTCGAAGTAGCGGCCGACTACGCTTTCATGGGCGCGGGAGACGACCTCGACCAGCGCGCCTTCACGGCGGCCACGGCGGTCGACGCCGGATACGCGAGCCAGGGCGCGGTCGCCATCGAACACCAGGCGCATCTGCGACGGGCTCAGAAACAGGTCTTCGCTACCGTCGTCGGGAATGAGGAAGCCGAAGCCGTCGCGGTGGCCGGAGACGCGACCGCAGATGAGGTCCAGCTTGTCCACCGGGGCATAGGTGCCGCGCCGGGTGTAGATAAGCTGGCCGTCGCGCTCCATGGCCCGCAGGCGGCGACGCAGTGCTTCGATCTGGTCTTCTTCGTGCAGACCGAACTCTGCCGCCAGCTCCTCGCGCGCGGCCGGTTCGCCACGGTCGGCAAGGCGCTGCAGGATCAGCTCACGGCTGGGAATGGGGTTGTCGTATTTTTCCGCTTCGCGAGCGGCCTCGGGATCGAGGGATTGCCAATCGGCCATCAGAAGGGGTTCACCTTGGGGTATATAGATAGGAATTCTGGCATAGGCGTATTGAAACCGGAAATGTCAGCCTTGGACAGCCCCCTGAGGAGCGCTCGGCAATCGGCAATAGGCCCATGAAATCAACAAGTTGAATTTTTTGAGATTTTTTTTGATCGAGGGCTTTACAGCCCTTGGGAGCATCCGTATAGTGCGCACCACAACGACGGACAACCCCGAAGTTGTAGTAGAGATGAGCGGCGCTGTAAAGCATCTTTTATCTCGAATGTGTGCCCAGGTGGCGGAATTGGTAGACGCGCTGGTTTCAGGTATCAGTGGCTTAACGGCCGTGGAAGTTCGAGTCTTCTCCTGGGCACCAAAATTTTCAAGTAATAGATGACCAAGGATCTGTTACTACTGTGTGAAGCGAACAATAGTCGCCTTCATCAGATGATGTAAAGCTTTGCCCAGGTGGCGGAATTGGTAGACGCGCTGGTTTCAGGTATCAGTGACTTAACGGTCGTGGAAGTTCGAGTCTTCTCCTGGGCACCATACAAAAACCCACTAGCTTGCTAGTGGGTTTTTTCTTGCCTGAAATTCAGCACCTTGGCCGCGCCCTTCCGTGCGTCCGGCCTTCTGCAAGACGGCGCGCAAGGCTCAACCCCCCGCCCCTTCCGATGCGTGCATAACCCCACGTAACCCGCTCAATGAATTTATCGTCACCTCGCCACATGAGAAACGATTTCGTTTACCATTGTTTCCGAATATGTAGCCGTAAGCGAGGAAGTACCCGCATGACGATCCGCCCGCAACCGCTGATGCGCACCCTGGCCGCCGCCATGTTGAGCCTGGTCATCGGCGCTCCGGCCGCCATGGCAGACGCGCCGGTCACCTTGACCATGTACAACGGTCAGCACAAGGAAATCGGCGAGGCCATCGCCAAGGCTTATGAAGCCAAGACCGGCATCCATATCAATATTCGCAAGGGTAGCAGCAACCAGCTGGCCAGCCAGATCATCGAAGAAGGCGAGCGCTCGCCGGCCGACATCATCTATACCGAAGAGTCGCCACCCCTGAACAACCTGGGTGAATTGGGCCTGCTGGCAAAGATCGATGATGCCACGCTCAACATGCTGCCCAAGGAATATGTCGCCGCCAACGGCACCTGGATGGGCGTGACCGCGCGGACCCGGGTGGTGGTGTACAACCCCAAGAAAATCGACGAGAAGGACCTGCCGACCACGGTGATGGACTTCGCCAACCCTGAATGGGACAGGCGTGTTGGCTTCGTGCCCACCAGCGGGGCTTTCCAGGAGCAGGCGGTAGCCATCCTGAAGATGCATGGTCGCGAGGCAACGGAAGAATGGCTGACCGGCCTGAAGGCATTCGGCAAGACCTACACCAACAACATGGTCGCGCTCAAGGCCGTGGAGAAAGGTGAAGTGGACGCGGTGCTGGTCAACAACTACTACTGGTACGCCCTGGAGCGCGAGCGCGGCAAGCTCGATTCCAAGCTGTACTACCTGGCCGACGGCGATGCCGGCAACCTGGTGACCATTTCGGGTGCCGCGGCCGTGAAGGCCAGCAAGCACCCCAGGGAAGCCCAGGCCCTGCTCAACTGGATGGCCAGCGAAGAAGGCCAGCGCGTCATCACCCAGACGACAGCCGAGTACCCGCTGCACAAGGGCATGGTCTCCGACCGGGGCCTGAAGCCGTTCGAAGACCTGCGCCCGCCCAAGATCTCGCCTGCCGACCTGGGCAATGCCGAGGAAGCCATCGAACTGGAACGTGAGGTCGGTCTGCTCTAATGACTGCCGCCCTGACCCAGCCGGTGCCGGTACGTTTCGTACCGCGCCGCAAGCGCCCCTCGATCTGGGTGGTGCTGCCCGTGCTTTTCCTGGTGGCGATGAGCGTGCTGCCATTGCTCTATGTGGCCATCAAAGCCTGGGAAGCCGGCTGGCGAGAGGCGCTGTATCTGTTGTGGCGCCCCTATGTATGGGGGCTGATGCGCAATACCTTGTTGTTGATGGTCGGGGTAACCCTGACTTGCATGGTGGTTGGCCTGGCGCTGGCTTGGTTGCTCGAACGCAGCGACCTGCCCGGTCGCAGGCTGTGGGGGGTGGTGTTGTGCCTGCCCTTTGCCGTGCCGTCGTTCGTCAGCAGCTTCACCTGGGTCTCGCTGAGCGCTGACTTCGAGGGCCTGGGCGGCGCCATTTTGGTGATGGCCCTGTCCAAGTACCCGCTGATCTTCCTGCCAGTGGCCGCCACCTTGCGCAACCTGGACACCTCACTCGAGGAGTCGGCGCGCACCCTGGGCTGTAGCCGCTGGAGCGTGTACCGGAAAGTCACCCTGCCCCTGCTGTGGCCATCGATGCTCGGGGGCGCCTTGTTGATTGCCCTGCACATGCTCGTGGAATTCGGCGCGCTGTCGATTTTAGGCCTGCAGACATTCACCACCGCCATCTACCAACAGTTCGAGCTGGAGTTCAGCAACGCCAACGCGGCCATGCTCTCTGCCGTACTGCTAGCCATGTGCCTGGTCATGCTCTGGCTGGAGCTGCGGGTACGCGGCAAGGCCCGGCATGTGCGCATCGGCCAGGGCGTGGCACGCCGCGCTCAGCCTATAAAGCTGCGTGGCTGGGCAATGCCTGCTCAGTTGTTCTGCCTGGGCCTGGCAGTATTGGGCAGCGGTATTCCATTGGCCATGCTCGGTTACTGGCTCAGTGTGGGTTCCTCCGCAGCGTTCCCCATTGCGGATATTTCCAGTGCACTGCTCACCTCGCTGTCCGTGTCGCTAGGCGGCGCCGGCTTCTGCGTCGTGCTAGCTCTGCCGATCAGCTTCCTGGTGGTGCGCTACAAGGGGCGCCTGGCCATTTGGGCAGAACGCTTGCCGTACCTGCTGCATGCCCTGCCCGGCCTGGTCATTGCCCTGACGCTGGTGTTCTTCGCCCTGCACTATGTGCCGGCGCTATACCAGACCACGGCGCTACTGCTTCTGGCCTATGCACTGCTGTTCCTCCCTCTGGCCCAGTCGCCCGTGCGCACAGCCTTGAACAAGGCATCTCCTACACTGGAAGAAGCAGCCCGCACCCTGGGTGCAAGCAGCTTCGCCGCGTTCTGCAAAGTGACCCTGCCGATCATCTTCCCGGCGATGGCAGCGGCCTTCGCCTTGGTGTTTCTGGACGCCATGAAGGAATTGACGGCAACGTTGCTGCTCAGCCCGACCGGCATGACGACCCTTGCCACTGAAGTGTGGGCACACACGGCCAATGTGGAGTTCGCAGCCGCGGCCCCGTATGCGGCGTTGTTGATTGTGGTGTCGGGGTTGCCGGTGTACCTGCTGACAACGCGGATGTACCTGAACCGGGCGTGATGGCCTCAAACGCATCAAGCCCGGAACTGGCCCAGACTCGCCCGAAGCTGCGCCGCCAGATCGTCCAGCACCTTGCTGCTTGCCGTGGTCTGCATCACCACTTCAGCTGAACGCTCGGCCTGGGTATGAATGTTCTGCACCCTGCCGCGCACCGCTTGCGCGCCATTGGCTTGCTGTTCGGCGGCGCGGGTGGCCAGGCCTATCGCCGCATGCACCTGCTCGACGGCAGCCTGTACTGACTGCTGTCGACGCTCATTGTCACGCAGCACCAGCAGCCCTTCGCTGGCCTTTGCACCCGCCTGGCTGATCGTGGCTACCGCCTCCTTGGCCCCTGCCTGCAGCGCGGCAATATGCGCCTGGATGTCACCGGTGGAGCATTGCGTCTTGCTCGCCAACGCCCTGACTTCATCCGCCACCACGGCAAAGCCGCGCCCGGTCTCGCCGGCACGGGCCGCTTCAATGGCAGCGTTGAGGGCCAGCAGGTTGGTCTGCTCGGCAATGCCATGGATCACCGTCAGTACCACCTCGATCTGCTCACTTTGCTTGGCCAGGCGCTCAATGACCTGGGAGCCTGCGTCCACCTGCCCAGCCAGGTTTTCGATCAGCCCGGCCAGTTGCGTCGAGGTTCGACTGTTTTCGTCGGTGGCCTGGCGGATATCCACCACTTGCTGCAAGGCGGCCTGCATGGCGTAACTCTCGGCCTGGGCTTCTTCAGCCATGCTCGACAGGTCGCTCAGACTGGCCGCTACTTCATCACGTTGCAACGCAGCGGCGGCATCGGCGCCTGCGTTGCGCTGGGCCATGGCGCCGATTTCCACCCCGGTGCGCTGGGCGACGTCGCCGGCTTCGCGCACGATAGGTTGCAGCTTGTCGACGAAACGGTTGACCGCAGAGGCCATGTCGCCAATCTCGTCGCGGCTGTCCAGCCGTACCCGCTTGGTCAGGTCGCCTTCTCCCGCCGCCAGGTCATCGAGCGCCGCGATCAACAGGCGCAACTTGCTCACTACACGCCGGCCCAGCACCACGGCCACCACCAACAGCACGCCCAACCCTACCAGCACCAAGCCCAGGCCGATGCGCCAACGCAATTCAGCCGCCGCATCGCGCACGGTTTGCGCTGTATTGTTCTGCATGGCCGCGGCGCTGCCTTGCGCAGCCTCAAGGCGTTCACGCAGTGTCTTGCCACTGTCGGCAGCCGCCCCTACCAGGCTGTCGCCAACCAGCTGTTCGCTGCTGGTGATCAAGGCTGCGAAACGCTGATCCAGCGCGGCCAGTTGCTGATCGATACCGGCGGTTGACACACCCAGCAGCACCTTGCCGATTTGCGCCCCGTTTGGGTTGATCGACGCTTCGACCATGTACACGGCAGGGTCACGGCGGGCGGCCTCGATCACCTTGTCCAGCGCTCGCTCCCCTTGGCCCTTCTCGAGCAACGCCTGGTTGATCGGGTTCTGTCGGTTCAGGTAGCGGGTCAGGTGCTGGCCTTCTGCATCGTCATAAATCACGAACAGTACGTTGGGATTGCGCTGCGCCCGTCGGGCGAAATCCGATAGCACCGGCACATCCTTGTCCCAGATGGCGCGCGGCGCCACCGAGGCCAGCAACTCTGCCATGTCGTTGGCGGACTCCTTCAGCGTGCCTTCGAGGGTCTCGCGCAGTTGCTGCTGCTCGGCCTGCAGGCGCGTCGAGAGCCCTGCACTCAAGCGTTGGCGAGTACTGGCAGACAGGCCATCGAGGCCTGCGCGCACCTCCTGGCCGGCTTGCTCCAGATCGGTCGTGAGTTGCTGGCTGTCATGCCCCAGGCGTTCGGCCAGTTCGCGCTCAAGGGCCGAAACGGTGCTTCGTGTCAGGGCAACGGCCACCAGCACTTGCACCAAAAGGGCGATACCCAAGGCCACAAAAACAGGCCGCAACAGGCGGCTTCGTAACAGCGAAAGGATGGCAGACACGGTGAAACCCTCGTGTTTTCTGGCGCCAGTACTTTGATGGCATCGACAGACACTTCTTACAGCAAGGGTTATGCCGGTAGCAGCGGGGATACACGCCAAGTCCAAGCAATGCGCGTTTCATACCCACAATGAAAAACGCCGCGGCCCCTGTTCAGGGCCACGGCGTCAGATCAGCCTGCAGGGCAGATCAGGCGAACGGATGACGCAGCACGATGGTCTCGTTGCGGTCCGGGCCGGTGGAGATGATGTCAATCGGCGCGCCGATCAGTTCCTCGATACGGGTGATGTAGGCACGCGCACTGGCAGGCAGCGCTTCCAGGGTCTTGGCACCCAAGGTCGACTCGCTCCAGCCCGGCAGTGTTTCGTACACAGGCTGCAGGCCGATGTAGCTGTCGGCATCGGTCGGGGCTTCGATCACTTCGCCATTGGCATCCTTGTAACCTACGCAGATGTTGATGGTCTCCAGGCCGTCCAGCACGTCGAGCTTGGTCAGGCAGATGCCCGAGATGCTGTTGACGTCGATGGCGCGGCGCAGGATGACGGCATCGAACCAGCCGCAACGACGGGCACGCCCGGTCGTGGAGCCAAACTCATGGCCACGCTTGGCCAGGGTGGCGCCCGTGTCATCGAACAGTTCGGTCGGGAACGGGCCCGAACCTACGCGAGTGGTGTAGGCCTTGGTGATGCCCAGGATGTAGTCCAGGTACATCGGACCCACGCCGGAACCGGTCGAGATACCGCCAGCGGTGGTGTTGGAGCTGGTGACGTACGGGTAGGTACCGTGGTCGATGTCCAGCAGCGAGCCTTGCGCGCCTTCGAACATGATGTCCTTGCCGGCACGACGCAGGTTGTGCAGCTCGGCAGTGACGTCGAGCATCATCGGCTTGAGCTGTTCGGCATAGGCCATGCACTCGTCCAGCGTCTGCTGGAAGTCGATGGCAGGCTCTTTGTAGTAATTGACCAGCTGGAAGTTGTGGTAGTCCAGCAGCTCGCCCAGCTTGGCGGCAAAACGCTCGCGGTGGAACAGATCGCCCACGCGCAGGCCACGGCGGGCGACCTTGTCTTCGTACGCTGGGCCGATACCACGGCCGGTGGTGCCGATCTTGGCTTCGCCACGGGCTTTTTCACGGGCCTGGTCCAGCGCGACGTGGTACGACAGGATCAGCGGCGCAGCCGGGGAAATGCGCAGGCGCTCGCGCACCGGTACGCCCTTCTCTTCCAGCTTGGTGATCTCGCGCATCAGCGCATCGGGTGCAACGACCACACCGTTGCCGATCAGGCATTGCACGCCTTCACGCAGGATGCCGGATGGAATCAGGTGCAGAACGGTCTTTTCACCGTTGATCACCAGGGTGTGACCCGCGTTGTGGCCACCTTGGTAGCGCACGACGGCGGCAGCATGTTCGGTCAGCAGATCGACGATCTTGCCTTTGCCCTCATCACCCCACTGGGTGCCCAGGACGACGACATTCTTACCCATTACATTGGTCCTCATTCACGCAAACTTGGTTGCCGGCCTGTTGCCGACGCAGAAACTCACTGGGCCAGCGGCAGAACCTGCCAGCGCCCGTCTTGCTGAATCAATTGACGATCACAATCCGCTTCAAGGGCAGCACTCAGCGGCTGACCAGGCAGGGCCTGGACCACACGCTGGCCCTCGTTGCGCAACTGGCAGACATGCTGCCATAGGGCCGCATCGCCACTGTCCGGCATCCAGATGCCGCCCGTGGGCAGTACGACCTCCGCTCGCCCCAGTGTGACCAGGGTCTTCAAATCCGTGGAGAAACCGGTAGCCGGGCGCGCCCGGCCAAAGTCGGCACCGATGTCGTCATAGCGTCCGCCTTGGGCAATCGACTGCCCTTCACCTGGCACGAACACCGCAAACACCACGCCTGTGTGGTAGTTGTAACCGCGCAGTTCACCCAGGTCGAAGTACAACGGCAACTGCGGGTAACGAGCGGCCAACCGGTCGGCGATGGCCAGCAAATCGTCCAGGGCCGCCAGCACGCTTGCAGGTGCACGACCCAGGCGTACGCGGGCCTCGGCCAGAACTTCCCTGCCGCCGCACAGCTCGACCAGGGCTCGCAGCATGTTGCCCACATCCTTTGGCAAGTCGGCCGTCAGCGCCTGCACTTCGTCGACCGCCTTGCGCTGCAGGGCGTCGAACAGCTGCTGCTCGACCGCGCCCGACAGGCCGGCGGCCCGAGCCAGGCCACGGTAGATGCCCACATGGCCCAGGTCCATGTGGACATCAGGCACATCGGCCAACTGCAGTGTGGCGAGCATCAGGCTGATGACCTCCACATCGCTGGTGGGGCTGGCATCACCGTACAGTTCGGCACCCAGCTGGATAGGGCTGCGCGAGGTAGACAAAGCACGCGGCTGGGCATGCAGCACACTGCCGGCGTAACACAACCGGCTTGGGCCTTCACGGCGCAGGGTATGGGCGTCGATGCGCGCGACCTGCGGCGTGAAGTCGGCACGAAAGCCCATCAGGCGGCCGGACTGCGGGTCCACTACCTTGAAGGTACGCTGATCCAGGTCCTGGCCAGCGCCGGTAAGCAGCGATTCCAGGTACTCGATATGCGGGGTGACGACCAGTTCGTAACCCCAACTCTGGAACAGGTCCAACACCTGGCGGCGCGCGATCTCGATGCGCGCAGCCTCAGGTGGCAGTACTTCCTCGATGCCATCTGGCAGCAGCCAGCGGTCTACCGTTGCCATTACGCCTTTTCCCCTCTGGTCCGGGCGGCCGCCAGCAAGCCGGCCGTCAGTAAAGCAGGTATCGCGCACAGCAACGGGCAGCACTGATCCCAGCGCAGCCACCGTACCCGATACCCTCGAATTGCCTTGCGAACGTGTCAAAGGCGAACCGACACCAAGCCGATCAACCTTGCAGACGCAAAAAAGCCGGGAAATTTCCCGGCTGACTCATCATACACCCCTTTTGATTCGGGATGCACCCTGCCTGGCGTTTTAGCTGCCAGGCGGGGCGCCTGCCCGAATTCGACTCAGGGCTTGCTCTTGTCCATGAAGCGGAAGAACTCGTTCTTCGGATCCAGGACCAGCACGTCGCTCTTGCTGGAGAAGCTCTCGCGGTAGGCTTGCAAGCTACGGTAGAACGCGTAGAAATCAGCGTCCTGCGTGTAGGCCTTGGCGTAGATGGCAGCCGCCTGGGCATCACCCTCACCGCGGGTCTGTTCAGATTCGCGATAGGCCTCGGCCAGCAGCACACGGCGCTGGCGATCGGCGTCGGCACGAATACCTTCGGCCAGCTCATTACCCTTGGCCCGGTGCTCGCGCGCCTCGCGCTCACGCTCGGTGCTCATGCGATCGAACACACTGCGGTTGACTTCCTTGGGCAGGTCGATGGCCTTGACGCGGACGTCGATGACCTCGATACCCAGCTCCTTGTTGGCCATGCGGTTCAGCGAAGCGGTGATGTCGGCCATCAATGCGTCACGCTCACCGGACACCACTTCGTGCAGGGTGCGCTTACCGAACTGGTCACGCAGGCCGCTTTCCAGACGACGGGACAGACGCTCATCAGCAATCTGCTTCATGCCGGAAGTGGCCGTGTAGAAGCGCTCGGCATCCTTGACGCGCCATTTGGCATAGGCGTCGACCATCACCGCTTTCTTCTCCAGGGTCAGGAACCGCTGGGTAGGGGCGTCGAGGGTCATCAGGCGGGCGTCGAACTTGCGTACCTGGTTCACGTACGGCACTTTCACGTGCAGCCCTGGCTGGACATCGGCCTGGACCACCTTACCGAAGCGCAGCAGTACTGCCCGCTCGGTCTGGGACACGATGTAGAAGCTGTTCCAGGCCACGATGGCCAGAACCACGGCGGCGATCAGGGCGATCAGCGATCGGTTGCTCATCAGCGGCTCTCCCTAGTGCGCAGCGGCTGCTGTTGCTGTTGCGTGTCCTGCGCCGAGCGCGCAGCGGCAGCGTCGTTGGCCGACGATACACCGCTTGCAGGTGCGGACGAGTTGCGGCTGCCTTCGACCATCTTGTCCAGTGGCAGGTAGAGCAGGTTGTTCTGCCCGTCCTTGGTTGCCACCATGACCTTGCTCGAATTGCTGTACACCGCCTGCATGGTCTCCAGGTACAGGCGCTCGCGGGTCACATCAGGTGCCTTGCGGTACTCAGTGACCAGCTTGGTGAAGCGGTCGGCCTCACCCTTGGCGCGGGCAATGACTTCATCGCGGTAGCCGTTGGCGTCTTCGATGATGCGCTGGGCCTGACCACGGGCTTCGGGCACCACGCCATTGGCGTAGGACTCGGCCTGGTTGCGGGCACGCTGCTCGTCTTCGCGCGCCCGGATCACGTCATCGAAGGCTTCCTGCACTTCACGCGGGGCTGCCGCGCTCTGCACGTTGACCTGGGTAACGGTAATGCCGGTGCGGTAGTTGTCGAGGAAACGCTGCAGACGTTCGCGGATGTCCACGGCCATCTGTTCACGACCTTCGGTCAATACCTGGTCCATGGACGTAGAGCCCACCACGTGACGCAGGGCGCTGTCGGTCGCATGCTGCAGGCTGACCTCAGGCTGGTCGACGTTGAGCACGAAGTCCTGCAGGTTGCTGATCTTGTACTGGACGGTCAGCGGTACCTCGACGATGTTCTCGTCTTCGGTCAGCATCTGGCCCTGCTTGGTATAGGCCCGCTCGCGCGTGACGTTTTCCATGTACTTGCGATCGATCGGCGGGAAGTAGATGTTCAGGCCGGGACCGACCGTCTCATAGTACTTGCCGAAGCGCAGCACAACGGCCTGCTCCTGCTCGTCGACGACATACACGGCGCTGTACAGCCAGATGGCCGCCAGCACTGCCAGGCCGATGGCCAGCAGCCCGAGGCCGCCGCCTTTGCCGACATTGCGGTCACCGCCACCCCGTTTCTTGCCACCACCGAACATGCCGTTGAGGCTGTCCTGCAGTTTGCGGAAGGCCTCGTCCAGATCCGGCGGACCTTTTTTGTCGCCGCCACCACCGCCACCGCGGCGGCCGCCCCAGGGATCCTGATTGTTCGAGTTGCCACCCGGCTCGTTCCAAGCCATAGCGCTCTCCATCTGATAAAGCAAAGACGCGCCCACGGCGCGCCGTCCAATGCTACAGAATGCCTGTCACTGCTGCCCGACGACCTCGTAGGGCATTTATTGCAAAGTGTGTTGCTCGACAAACACTTGCGGCTCCATGCCTTCACGGCTGACCAGGCGATTGAGCTCTACCCTGGGCAGACGCACGCTCAGCAGGCTGCGCCCTTCTTCATCATGCGCTTCACTCTGCACCGCGCCCAGGTCAAAGAATTGCGCGCGCAGGCGGGCAAAACGTTGCTCCAGGCACAAGGTGCCGACAAACAGATCATCACCCAGCAGCTCGGCAATCGCCTGGCCAACCAACTCCAGGCCACGCCCGTCACGTGCCGAAACCCAGACCCGCTCAGGCTTGCCGTCGGCATTGCGCTGGATCTGCGGCTCGACCTCTTCGAGCAGGTCGAGTTTGTTATACACCTCGAGGATCGGCAAGCCTTCGGCGCCAATCTCGCCCAATACGGCCAGCACCTGCTCGATTTGCTCCATGCGCTCAGGCTCATGGGCATCGATCACGTGCAGCAGCAGGTCGGAGTTGCTCGACTCCTCGAGCGTAGCCCGAAACGCCTCGACCAGCTTGTGCGGCAGGTGGCGAATGAAGCCCACGGTATCGGCCAGCACGATAGGCCCCAGGTCGTTGAGCTCAAGCCGACGCAGCGTCGGGTCGAGGGTGGCGAACAACTGGTCGGCGGCGTACACCTCGGACTGGGTCAGGGCGTTGAACAACGTGGACTTGCCGGCGTTGGTGTAGCCCACCAGCGAGACCGACGGAATGTCCGCGCGCTTGCGCCCGCGACGCGCCTGTTCACGCTGGCTGCGCACTTTCTCGAGGCGGGACTTGATCTGCCGGATGCGTACGCGCAGCAGGCGACGGTCGGTTTCGAGCTGGGTTTCACCCGGCCCCCGCAGGCCAATACCCCCTTTTTGTCGCTCAAGGTGGGTCCAACCGCGTACCAGCCGCGTACTCATGTGCTCAAGCTGGGCCAGTTCGACCTGCAGCTTGCCTTCGTGGGTACGTGCCCGTTGGGCGAAGATATCCAGGATCAGCCCGGTCCTGTCGAGCACACGGCACTCGAACACGCGTTCGAGGTTGCGCTCCTGACTGGGCGTGAGGGTGTGATTGAAAATCACCAGGTCTACCTGCTCGGCATGGACACGGTCGTGCAACTCCTCGACCTTGCCACTGCCAATCAGGTACTTGGCCGAGGGCTGATGCCTCGAGACCGTTACAAGCGAGACGATGTCGGCACCGGCCGACAACGCGAGTTCCTGAAACTCCTGCGGGTCTTCGCGCGCCTCAGGGTTCTGACCTTCCAAGTGAACGAGCAACGCGCGTTCACCACCACCGTGGCGCTCAAAGAACAATGCAGGCTCCTATCAGGCGTTGCCTGGCTCGCTGTCGCCGTGATCGGAATCGGACGGGCTTGGCAGACGAACCGGGCGGGCAGGTACAACAGTGGAAATGGCGTGCTTGTAAACCATCTGGCTGACGGTGTTCTTCAGCAGCACCACGAACTGGTCGAACGATTCGATCGAGCCTTGCAGCTTGATGCCGTTTACCAGATAGATCGAAACCGGAACCTTTTCTTTTCTCAAGGTATTCAGGTAAGGGTCTTGTAGCGAATGCCCTTTTGACATATGCCGCACTCCTGTAAGGATAAATAATTGGAAAATCTGAAAAAACGATAAGTAAGGCCGGCTTTCACAAGGATAGACGGCAATCAGCAGGGACTCAGCTCAATATGGAGACGGCCCCAAGGTATTTCAAGGTGCGGGACAGATTGTCGCAGGCCAGGCTGTCGAGCCAATGCACGTCTGGCCAGCTACGCAGCCAGGTGAATTGCCGCTTGGCCAGCTGCCTGGTCGCGATGATACCGCGTTCACGCATCTCATTCTCAGTCAGCTGGCCGTCCAGGTAATCCCAGACCTGCCGATAGCCCACTGCCCGTATAGACGGCAGCCCGGCGTGCAAGTCACTTCTGGCTCGCAGCAATCGGACCTCGTCGACAAAGCCCTGTTCCAACATCTGTGAAAATCGTAACGCAATTCGCTGATGCAGAATGTGACGATCTGTAGGCGCAATCGCAAGACTGGCGACAGTATAGGGCAAATGACCGCAGGCGCTTGCGTCTGCACCGCTACTTTCAGCCAATTGACGCTGTCGATGGGCCGTCATGCTTTGCCCGCTGACCCGATACACCTCCAGCGCCCGGATCAACCGCTGCGGATCGTTGGGATGGATGCGCGCGGCCGACTCCGGATCGACCTCAGCCAATTGCTGGTGCAGCGCCGCCAGGCCCTCGGCCTCGGCCAGGGCCTCGAGCTCGGCCCTGACCTGGGCATCGGCCGCCGGCATGTCGGCCAGCCCCTCGGTCAACGCCTTGTAATAGAGCATGGTTCCGCCCACCAGCAATGGGATATTGCCGCGGGCTGTGATCTGGGCCATCACGCGCAAGGCGTCGGCACGAAATTGCGCAGCCGAGTAGGCGTCGGCCGGGTCGCGGATGTCGATCAGGTGGTGCGGATGGGCAGCCAGCACAGCCTTGGAGGGCTTTGCCGAACCGATGTCCATGCCCCGATAGACCAGGGCGGAATCGACGCTCACCAGCTCGCAGGGCAAAACCTTGCTCAGCTCGATGGCGAGGTCGGTCTTGCCTGACGCCGTCGGGCCCATCAGGAATATTGCAGGGGGCTTGCCACTCATTTCATCGACCGCGCAGGAATAGTTTGTCCAGATCATCCAGGCCCATCTGGGTCCAGGTGGGACGGCCATGGTTGCACTGGCCGCTGCGCTCGGTGTTTTCCATATCGCGCAGCAAGGCGTTCATCTCCGGGATCGCCAGGCGCCGATTGGCACGCACGGCACCGTGGCAGGCCATGGTGCCGAGCAATTCGTTCAGGTGCGCCTGGATACGGTCGCTGGTGCCGTACTCCATGAGGTCCGCCAGCACATCCTGTACCAGGCGGTTGGCTTCAGCCTGCTTGAGCAACGCAGGGATCTGGCGAATCGCCAGGGTTTCCGGGCCAAGGCGCTGCAACTCGAAGCCCAGGCGCTGGAACCAGGCGGCGTGTTCTTCGGCGCAATCGGCCTCGCGCTGGCTCAGGGCGAGCGTTTCGGGCACCAGCAACGGCTGACCGCTAAGACCCTCGCTGGCCATGGCCACCTTCAGCCGCTCGTACATGATCCGTTCATGGGCGGCATGCATGTCGACGAGCACCAGGCCTGCGGCGTTCTCGGCCAGGATGTAGATGCCCTTGAGCTGGGCCAACGCGAAGCCAAGCGGGGGGATGTCGCCCTGGCTTTCCGGCAGCGCGGCGGCGCCTTCGCTCAAGGGCTTATAGAACTCGCGATAGACCGCCTGGGCCTCGGCAGCCGGCAATGGCTGCGACGGCCTGGGTGTGTATTGATACTGGTAACCCGCGCCGCTGCCACTGCCGGCAACGGGAGACGGCGCAGCACGCGGTTGCTCGAGCACGGCCGCAGCCAGGCGCATTTCGCCCTGGGGCCCGAACTCGCCTGCCTGCTGCCCCGTCGGGCGGGTCGCCTCAGGCAGGGCAGCCGGGGCAGCCAACTGGTCTTCGGGACGCACATCGGCCAGGGCACGGTGCAAGGTGCCGTACAGAAAGTCGTGGACGCTGCGTCCTTCACGGAAGCGCACTTCGTGCTTGGTCGGGTGAACGTTGACGTCCACGCCATTGGGCTCAAGCTCAAGAAACAGGACGAAGGTGGGGTGACGGCCGTTGAACAGCACGTCCCGGTAAGCCTGGCGTACGGCATGGGCCACCAGCTTGTCGCGCACCGCGCGCCCGTTCACGAAGAAGTACTGCAAGTCTGCCTGGCTGCGCGAGTAGGTCGGCAACCCGACCCACCCCCACAGGCGCAGGCCGTTGCGCTCCACGTCGATGGGCAGGGCCTGCTCCATGAAACCCGGACCGCAGATGGCGCCCACCCGCCGGGCACGGTCGGCCTCCTCGCGTGCCTCGTGCAAGCTCAGAATGCTCTTGCCGTTGTGCCGCAGATGGAAGGCCACGTCGAACCGGGCCAGTGCCAGGCGCCGGATCACTTCCTGCAAGTGGTCGAATTCAGTTTTCTCGGCTTTGAGAAACTTGCGCCGCGCCGGCGTGTTGAAAAACAGGTCGCGCACTTCCACGGACGTGCCGACTGGGTGCGCAGCAGGCTGCACCCGTGCGGTCATCTCACGCCCTTCGGTTTCCACCTGCCAGGCTTCGCTGGCGTTGGCCGTGCGCGAGGTCAGGGTCAGCCGTGCGACCGAGCTGATCGAGGCCAAGGCTTCACCGCGAAACCCCAGGCTCAGGACGCCTTCAAGGTCTTCGAGCTCGCGGATCTTGCTGGTGGCATGGCGCTCCAGCGCCAGCGGCAGGTCGTCGGCAGAGATGCCGCTGCCATCGTCGCGCACCTTGAGCAGCTTGATGCCACCCTGCTCGACGTCCACATCGATTCGGCGAGCACCGGAGTCAAGACTGTTTTCCAACAGCTCCTTGGCAACCGATGCCGGCCGTTCCACCACCTCGCCAGCCGCAATCTGGTTGGCCAGCCGCGGGCTGAGCAGCTGGATACGTGAGCCGCCGCTCATTGCGAAGCCAACGTGGTGGCAGGAATGTCCAGGCGCTGGCCGACCTTCAGCTCATCGGTCTTCAGGCTATTGGTGCTGCGCAGGCTGGTGACGCTGACCTGATAGCGAACCGCAAGCATGGCCAGGGTTTCGCCAGGCCGCACCGTATGTTCACGCGGGCCCTGGGCGATCTTGCCGCTGTCGCGCAGCCACGCCACGTAAGTGCCTGGCGGTGGGTTCTGCTGGAAGTACTGGCGAACCCCGGTGTGAATGGAGCGGGCCAATGCCTGCTGGTGGCTGCGTGTGGCCAGCTTGGCCGCTTCTGCATTGTTCGAGATGAAGCCGGTCTCCACCAGGATCGAGGGAATGTCCGGGGACTTGAGCACCATGAAGCCGGCCTGTTCCACGCGCTGCTTGTGCAGCGAGGTGATACGCCCCATGTTGCCCAGCACCTTCTGGCCGACGTTGAGGCTGGAACTGAGCGTGGCAGTCATCGACAGGTCGAGCAGCACCCCGGCCAGCATGCGGTCCTTGTCATCGAGGCTGACATTGCCGGCACCGCCGATCAGGTCGGAGCGGTTTTCCGTATCGGCCAGCCAGCGTGCGGTCTCGGAGGTGGCACCGCGGTCGGACAAGGCGAACACCGAGGCGCCGAAGGCAGCGCGCGACGGGGCAGCATCGGCGTGGATGGAGATGAACAGGTCGGCGCCTTTCTTCCGGGCGATCTCGGTGCGCTTGCGCAACGGGATGAAGTAGTCGCCGGTGCGCGTCAGCTCAGCGCGAAAGCCCTTCTCGCTGTTGATCTGGCGCTGCAGTTCGCGGGCGATCTGCAGGACGATGTCTTTTTCATGCTGCCCGCTGGAGCCCGAAGCGCCTGGATCCTCGCCACCGTGGCCGGCATCGATGGCCACCACGATATCGCGCTTGCCACTGGGCACCGGTGGCAGCTTGATGGCTGGCTGGGTTGGCGTGACGGGCACCGCTGGCGTGGTGGCTGGCGTTTGCACCGGTGGCGGCGCAGGCGGTGGGGCACTGGCGGCAATGGCGTCCGCCTCCTGATCGTACAGGTCGACCACCAGGCGATTGCCGTATTGCGCGTTAGGCGCCAGGGTGAAGCTCTTGGGCGTGACCGACTTCTTCAGGTCCACGACCACCCGCAGGTCGGTCGGCGTGCGCTGGGCCGAGCGCACGCTGCTGATCGGCGTATTGGACGTCGCCACCTTCAAGGGTGCGCCCAGGGTTGCGCCGTTGATGTCGATGACCAGCCGATCGGGTGCGCTCAATGTGAAGACACTGTGCTGCACAGGGCCAGACAGGTCGAAGACCAGCCGGGTGTTGTCCGGCGCACGCCACAGGCGCACGCTCTTGACTTGAGTGACGGCCAGAGCCTCAACGGTCACCGTTGTCAGCAAAAGCCCAACGATGGCGACCAGTGCGCGTATGCGCATACCTACCCCGCTTGCTGTTTATAGTATTCGGCCAGTGCCACGCACCAGGCGTCGCCGCGAGCCCCCTGCGGCGAAAGTACAAGCGAGCGTCCGCTCGCCTGGGGGCTTATGGTAATGGTCAGGTCAGGCTTTGGCAAAACGCCCGCACCCTTTTGTGGCCACTCGAACAGGCACAGTGGATCACCCTCGAAATAGTCACGAATGCCCATGAACTCAAGCTCCTCCGGATCGACCAGCCGATAGAGGTCGAAGTGAAAAGCTCGGACATCACCAATCTCGTAGGGTTCTACCACGGTAAACGTAGGGCTTTTCACTGCACCCGTATGGCCCAACCCACGAATGAGGCCGCGAGACAGGGTTGTCTTGCCAGCGCCGAGGTCGCCTTCCAGGAAGATGATCCCGCGCCCACCGGTCACACCGGCCAGTTGGCCGCCAAAGGCAACCATGGCCGCTTCATCGGCCAGAAACAGGTTTAAGCCAGACACGCTGAATGCTCCTCCAACAACGCACGAATCACAGGTATCAGATCACTGGCCGCCAACCCCCGGCCGCCGCTACCCAGGCGCTCGCCAGCACAGGCATGCAGCCAGACGCCCAGGCCTGCGGCGTCCCAGGCGCCAAGCCCCTGGGCCAGCAGCGCGCCGCACACACCACTGAGCACATCCCCAAGGCCTGCGCCCGCCATGGCTGGATGGCCACGGTCGCAGCGCGCCAACCGCCCTTCGGGATCGGCGACCAAGGTACCTGCCCCTTTGAGCACGCACACACTGTTGTGGCGGCGTGCCAGCTTGCGCGCTGCACCCGGGCGGTCCGCCTGCACCGCTTCGGTGGAAATGCCCAGCAGCCGTGCAGCTTCGCCTGGGTGCGGGGTCAGGATACTGCCACTGGGCAGCGCAAGGGGCGAGGCTGCCAGCAGGTTCAGGGCATCGGCATCCCAGACCTGCGCGCCCTCGGCGTTGGCCACGGCGGACAGCAGGCTGCGCCCCCATGCCGCCTGCCCCAGGCCAGGCCCCACGACCGCCACAGAAGCGCGGCTCAGCACGGTCATCAACTGGTTGGCCGACTGCACGCCCAGGCACATGGTTTCGGGCATGCGGGTCAGCCCGGCGGCCACGTGCTCCGGCCGCGTGGCTACGCTCACCAGCCCTGCGCCGCAGCGCAACGCGGCCTCGGCGCTGAGCAGGACGGAGCCGCCGGTGCCAAGGTCGCCGCCGACCACCAGCACATGGCCGAAGTCACCTTTATGGGCCTGAGCAGGGCGTGGCGGCAGGCGGGCAACGGCCAGGCTGCTCAGCACTGCGGGGGCGTGTACGGGGTTACTGGTCTGTTGCATGGGGTCAAAAGCTCCAATGTCTGGCAGAATTATACGCACCTCTGCCCGTATTGCTTGCCCATCCATGTCCGCCTTCACTCCTGACCTCGACGCACTGGCCCATAACATCAAGCTGTGGGGCCAGGAACTGGGCTTTGCCCACGTCGGCATCGCCGGTATCGACCTGGGCGAACACGAGCATCACCTGCAGCGCTGGCTGGACGCCGGTTATCAGGGGGAGATGGAATACCTGGGGGCACACGGCAGCAAGCGTGCCCACCCAGAGCAGCTGATTCCAGGCACCGTGCGCGTCGTCTCGCTGCGCATGGACTATCTGCCCGGCGACACGCAAATGGCGCAGCGCCTGGCCCAACCGGAAAAGGCCTACGTATCCCGCTATGCCTTGGGCAGGGACTACCACAAGCTGGTGCGCAAGCGTGTGCAGTCGCTGGCCGACCGCATCCAGCAGGCCATCGGCCCCTTTGGCTACCGAGCCTTCGTCGACAGCGCGCCGGTGCTGGAAAAGGCGCTGGCCGAACAAGCCGGGCTTGGCTGGATCGGCAAGAACACCCTGTTGCTCAACCGCAAGGCTGGCAGCTATTTCTTTCTGGCTGAACTGTTCGTCGACCTGCCCCTGCCAGTGGACCAGGCCACCACCAGCGAGCATTGCGGCCGCTGCACGGCTTGCCTGGACATCTGCCCAACCCAGGCCTTCGTCGGCCCGTACGTGCTCGATGCCCGCCGCTGCATCTCCTACCTGACCATCGAGCTCAAGGGGCCGATCCCGGTGCAGTTGCGCTCGATGATGGGCAACCGGGTGTTCGGCTGCGATGACTGCCAGATCGTCTGCCCCTGGAACCGCTTCGCCAAGCCCACCCGCGAGCAGGACTTCCAGCCCCGCCACGGCCTGGAGAATGCGGAACTGGCGCAGATGTTCCTGTGGGATGAGCCTACTTTCCTGCGCAAGACCGAAGGCGGGCCTCTGCGCCGTGCCGGTTATGAGCGCTGGCTGCGCAACCTGGCCGTCGGCCTGGGCAACGCCCCTTCCACGATCCCGGTCATCGAAGCCCTCAAGGCGCGGCGCGACGATGCCTCGCCACTGGTGAGGGAACACGTGGAATGGGCGCTTGCCCGGCACGGGGTGGCATGACCCTCTAGGGGAGGCCGCGACAGACCGCACAGCGGCCTCTGCACCTTTGCGATGTAGCGCAAAGCCTAGGCCCGCTTAGCCTACAGCGGGCGCCCACCCTCACTGCTGGTCATTGTAATGAAACTTGGGCATCTCCCAGTGAAAGCGGATAGCCAGCAACCGCACCAGAAACCCACCGAACAAGGTCAGCAGCATGGCTTGCTCCGCGGGCACCTTGAAGTAGTCGCAGCCCAGGTAGAACCAGGCCGCAGCGAACGACACGCTCGCGTAAAGCTCTCGGCGGAACACAAGCGGGATGTCATTGCAAAAGATATCCCGCAAAATCCCGCCGAAGACCCCTGTGATCACCCCGCTGATGGACGCCACCAGCATGCCCTGCCCCATCTCCAGCGCGGTCATGCAGCCAATGAGGGTAAAGGCCACCAGCCCCAAGGCGTCGAGCACCAGAAACAGGGAACGCAGGCGGCGCATCATCGGCGCGATGAAAATGGTCAACAGCGCCGCACAGCTGGTCAGCACCAGGTATTCCGGGTGCTTGACCCAGGTCAGCGGGTAGTGCCCCAACAGCACGTCACGCACCGACCCCCCGCCCAATGCGGTCACGCACGCGATCAGCACCACCCCGAACCAGTCCATGCCACGACGGCCGGCCGACAGCGCACCGGTCATCGCTTCGGCGGTGATGGCGATCAGATAAAGCATCAGCAACATGAGCAAGACCCACACCGATCACCCGCTCAAGCGACCATCAGCGCACGGCCTCGGGCAGAAGTGCCGGGGCCGTACGCTGATGGTCGCGTGAAGCGCGTGAGCTGCGTTTTTTTAGAATTTGATGAAGTGTTCGCGGTAGTGGCGCAGCTCGGCGATGGATTCGCGAATGTCGTCCAGCGCCAGGTGCGTGTTGCCCTTGCTGAAGCTGTCTCGCACTTCGGGGGCCCAGCGCGCTGCCAGTTCCTTGAGGGTGGAGACGTCGAGGTTGCGGTAGTGGAAGTAATTTTCCAGCTGACGCATGTGCCGGTACAGGAACCGACGGTCCTGGCAGATGCTGTTCCCGCAGATCGGCGACTTGCCTTTAGGTACCCACTGCTCAAGGAAGGCGATGGTCTGGGCCTCGGCCTGGGCCATGCTCACCTTGCTCTCGCGCACACGCTGGGTCAGGCCGGAGGCGCCGTGGGTGCGGGTGTTCCAGTCGTCCATGCGCGCCAGCACTTCATCACTGTGGTGGATGGCGATGACCGGGCCCTCGGCCAGCGTATTGAGATCGCTGTCGGTGACGATGGTGGCCATCTCGATGATGACATCGCTGTCCGGATCCAGCCCGGTCATCTCCAGGTCGATCCAGATCAGGTTCTGTGGGTTTTGCATGCAGGCACTCCTCCGATGGAGGCCTATATTAGCGCAGTGCACCCCCACGAACCAAAGTGAAGCGGACAGCGTTCAGGCCCGGCATGCTAGACTGCCAGTCGTTTTCTACGCCCCGCACGGGGCCTTCTACGGAGCGTTCATGGCCAAACGCCAGCTCAACCGTCGCCAGAACTGGCGTATCGAAAAGATTCAGAACGAGCGCGCTGCACGTGCGGCAAAGCGAGAGCAGCATGCCTTGCAGGAACTGGAAGGCGGCGACCTTGGGCCCGAGCAGCTGGGGCTGGTGATCGCGCACTTCGGTGTACAAGTTGAAGTCGAAGCCCAGGATGGCGACACCGCAGGCCAGGTGTTTCGCTGCCACCTGCGCGCCAACCTTCCTGCGTTGGTCACTGGCGACCGCGTGGTCTGGCGTGCCGGCAACCAGGGGATCGGCGTCATCGTTGCGCAGATGCCCCGTGCAACCGAACTGTGCCGGCCCAACAACCATGGCCAGCTCAAGCCAGTGGCGGCCAATGTCGACCTTATCGTCATCGTTTTCGCACCGGCGCCGGAACCGCACCCCAACCTCATCGACCGCTACCTGGTGGCCGCCGAGCATGCCGGCCTGCGCCCCCTGTTGCTGCTGAACAAGGCTGACCTGGTCAATGACGAGAACGGGCCAGGCCTGCAAGCGCTCCTGGACGTCTACCGTGAACTGGGCTACCCGCTGCTGGAGGTGTCGGCGCATCAAGGGGATGGCATGCAGCGCCTGCAGCAGGCACTGGATGGACACATCAGCGTCTTCGTCGGTCAGTCGGGGGTGGGCAAGTCGTCGCTGGTCAACAGCCTGCTGCCACAGGCCGGTACCCGGGTCGGTGACCTGTCGGAATGGTCGGGCCAGGGCACCCATACCACCACCACCGCCCGCCTGTACCACTTCCCCAACGGGGGCGACCTGATCGACTCGCCGGGCATCCGTGAGTTCGGCCTGGGGCATGTCAGCCGCACCGATGTGGAAGAGGGCTTTATCGAGTTCCGCGACCTGTTCGGCACCTGCCGCTTCCGCGACTGCAAACATGATCGCGAGCCTGGGTGCGCGCTGCTCAAGGCCCTGGAAGACGGGCGAATCAAGCCACAGCGGATGAACAGCTACCGCTCGATCATCGCCAGCCTGCCGGAAGAAACCTACTGATCAACCCTGCATGCCCAATGCAGGCGGGGTGCCTTGTCCGCCCCGGCAGTGACCGGCAGCCCAACGGGGCTGCCAAGCCTTCACTGTTCCTTGGTCTCATCCATCTTCAACGTGCCGTCCTCGAAGATGTTGAGCTTCTGGCGCAACTCACGTGGTTGCATGGGCGTCTGGTCATCGGCCGCCGAGGGTGCCGGCGCGGTCATTGAAGGTGGCTGCGCCCCAGCAGGGGCTTGCGCCGGCGGTGGCGCGGCGCCCTGCTCGCCTTCGATATCACGCTGGGCCTTCTTGGTCAGCACGATGATGTCGATCCGACGGTTTACCGGGTTGAACGGGTTCTTGCGATCGAACAGCGACGAAGACGCATACCCCACCACCCGTGCCACCTGGCCATCTGGATAACCCCCTGCCACCAGGGCCCGCCGCGCAGCGTTGGCACGGTTGGCCGACAGCTCCCAGTTGCCGAACTCGCCAGCGCCTGCGTACGGCTTGGCATCGGTATGGCCACTGACGCTGATCTTGTTGGGCACGGTCTTGATGGTATCGGCCATGGCCAGCAGGATGTCCTCGAAATAGGGCTGCAAGCGTGCACTGCCGATGTCGAACATGGGCCGGTTCTCGGCGTCCATGATCTGGATGCGCAGGCCGTCCTGGGTGATCTCGAACAGGATCTGGTCCTTGAACTTCTGCAGCTGCGGGTTCTCCTCCACCTTGTTCTGCAACTCCTGCAGCAGCAGCTCGAGGCGCTCGCGCTCGACCTGCTCGGCCATGGTTTCCACCTGGTCCTTGTTCAGTTCGATGCTGGTGTCTGGGGTCGGCTCCGATTTCACCTCGGGGTTGATGGTCTTCTCCGGCGCCAGCTCGGGCGAGCCGCCCAGGTCGATGACGTAAGGTGTACCACTCTCGGAGAAGCCGATCGGGTCCTTGAAGTACCCGGCGATGGCGATCTTCTGCTCAGGGGTTGCGGTCGACAGCAACCACAGCACCAGAAAGAACGCCATCATGGCCGTGGCGAAGTCGGCAAAGGCGATCTTCCAGGCGCCACCGTGGTGGCCGCCGCCAAAGCGCTTTACGCGCTTGACGATGATGGGCTGATTGTTCTCCATGACTCAGCGACCGCGTACCGCTTGCTCGAGCTCGGAGAAGCTGGGGCGATGCTTGGGGTACAGCACCTTGCGCCCGAATTCCACGGCCAGCGACGGCGGCATGCCCGAGGCCGAGGCGACCAGCGAGGCCTTGATCGACTCGTACAGGTTGAGTTCTTCCTTGGCATCGTGCTCAAGGCACTTGGCCAGTGGCCCGAAGAAACCGTAGGCGGCGAGAATACCGAAGAAGGTACCCACCAAGGCGGCGCCCACGTGCATACCGATGGCTGCCTGGTCACCATCGCCCAGCGATGCCATGGTGACAACGATACCCAATACAGCTGCAACGATACCGAAGCCTGGCATGCCGTCTGCAACCCCAGTGACCGCGTGGGACGGATGCTCCAGCTCCTCCTTCATGCTCAGCAGCTCCATGTCGAACAGACCTTCGAGTTCGTGGGGGGCCATGTTGCCGGTGGACATGATGCGCAGGTAGTCGCAGACGAACGCGGTCATGCGCTCATCGGCCAGTACGGTCGGGTACTTGGCAAAGATCGGGCTGGCCGAGGCGTCTTCGATGTCGGCCTCGATGGCCATCATGCCTTCGCGGCGGCTCTTGTTGAGAATTTCATAGACCAGCCCCAGCACTTCCAGGTAATAGGCATGGGTGAAGCGCGAGCCGAACATCTTCATCGACTTCTTCAGAACGTGCATCGTCATGTAGCCAGGGTTGGCCTGCAGAAACGCACCAAAGGCCGCGCCGCCGATGATCAGCACTTCGAACGGCTGGATCAGCGCCGCAATCTTGCCGTGGGAAAGGACGTAGCCGCCGAGTACGCTCGCGAATACGACGATGATGCCGATAATTTTAGCCATAGATTCAAAGCACTTGCTGTCGTGGTCAGGGAAAGAGGCGGGAGCGTCAAAACTCTTCTTCTCCTTATCGGCAGAACTGCGCCAGACTATAGCCACTAAAAGCGAAAAGCCAGTTCGGACTGATGTCAAAATGCCAATTGAAACCGAGGTATCCGGCCAGGCCCCACGTACGTTAGAAGCCTGGGTGAAGCTGCTGGAGAGTGTGCGCATTCCTGTGCCCAAGCACAGCTACGACCGGGTCATGGCGGCCATCAACGATAACCGGCGTTCATTGCGCGATATCGCCGAGCTGATGCAGGACAGCCCGGCCCTGGTGCTGTCGGTGATGCGCGAAGCCAACCACCCGACCAACGCCAGCCAGGCCGAGCCGGCCGAAAGCCTGGAGATTGCCCTCAATCGCCTGGGCCTTGAGCGCAGCGCACTGCTGCTCAAGCGCCTGCCAGCGCTGCCGATGGAAGACATCCCGCCGGTGCTGCGCCAGTTCCAGATGATCAGCCAGCATGCCTCGCAGCAGGCCAGTGGCCTGTTCGCCAGCCGACTGGCGCGGCTGTGGCAGGAAATCCACTGGGGTAGCCTGCTGTTTCTGTCCCCGTTATGGCCGCTGGCATTGGCCCACCCGAAGCTGCTCGACACCTGGGAGCTGCGGGTCATCCATAAAGGAGAAGACGCCGCTATTGTCGAGCAGGAGCTGTTCGGTGTTCGCATCATGGCGCTGTGCCAGGCCGTGGCCCAGCAGTGGCGCCTGCCGCAATGGGTGACCCAGGGTTACCGTCTGCTGCTCGAAGAGCGCGAGCAGCTTGCCCAGGTGTTGAACATCGCCCGGGACGAAGACCTGCTCAACCAACAACATCGGCTCGATGCCGAGCCCGGTCTGCGGCGCTGGTTCAACCAACCGGCCAACACCGTGCTGTTGGCCAATAACCTGGCGCTGGCAGCCCAGGTGGGCTGGGACAATCCCCATCTGCTGCGCTGGCAACTGCTGACCGCACTCTACCTGCAGACCTCGCTCGAAGACGTACAACAGCAGGTGCACCAACAAGCCGCGGCCAGTGCCAGGCGTCATGCGCGCCTGGCACTGTTCCACCCAGCCGAGGCCTTGATCTGGCCGTGGCATCAACGCCGCCCCCACCCGGACATGCTGGCGCCCCCGCCCCCCACCGCCGATGAACTGGCGCGCTGGCGGTCGCTCTGCCAGGACTTGCTGGCCCAGCCCAGCCCTTTCACCAATACCGTGCACTTGGCGGCCCAAGCCCGTGAAGCGGTACTGGCGTGCGGCATGCAACGCCTGCTGCTGCTTGGCCTGGACAGGACCAATGACTGCCTGCGCGTGCAACAGGCGGCCGGGCTAGCGAAAGAGGCGACCAGCCTGGTATTGCCGGTAACGGCGAACAAGCTGCTGCAAAAGCTGATGTCCAAGGCCGGGCAACTGCGCATCACGCCCGAAAACCATACGCAGTTCGCCTCGTTGTTGCCGCCGCCCTTGCGTGCCCTGTTCCGAGGCGAGCATGTCCTGCTGCGCTCGCTGGCGGTCAATGACCAGGTACTGATGCTGTTGGTGGCCGACCAGGGGTGCCGGCCCTTGGCCGACATCAGCGTGCAGGCTTTTGGCAAAACCTCGCAATGCATCGAACGGGCGCTGTCGGTGTTTGCCAACCGCAAGGGCTGAGCCTTGCGCTACAATCGCCCCTTTGCACACTGGAGACCGTGGATGACCGACTTTTCCGGCCTGCCGCTGGTGATCGAAGCCGCCGACCTGTTGCCACGCCTGGGCTCGCCCGACTTGATCCTGGTCGACCTCAGCAGCGCCAATCGTTACGTCAGCGGGCATATCCCGGGCGCGCATTTCGTCGAGGGCAAGCGGACCCAGCTCGGCCAGCCGCCTGCGCCTGGGCTGCTACCGCCGCAGAGCGACCTGGAAAAGCTGTTCGGCGAACTGGGCCACCGCAGCGATGCGGTCTACGTGGTGTATGACGATGATGGCGGTGGCTGGGCTGGCCGCTTCATCTGGTTGCTCGATGTGATCGGTCACACCCGGTACCACTATCTCAACGGTGGCATCCAGACCTGGCCGGCCGACCGGCTCAGTACCGATGTGCCTGCCAAGGGTACCCGGCTGGTGAGTTTGCAACTGCATCCGGAACCCACCGCCACCCGCGAGTACCTGCAAAGCCGCCTGGGCGCCGATGACCTGGCCATCTGGGATGCTCGCGCCCCACAGGAATTCACCGGCGAAAAAATGCTCGCGGCCAAAGGCGGGCACATACCCGGTGCGGTCAATTTCGAATGGACCGCCGGCATGGATCTCAATGACCATCTGCGCATCCGCCCGGACATCGCCGAAGTGCTGCAGTCCCTTGGCATCACGCCTGACAAGGAAGTGATCACCCACTGCCAGACGCATCGCCGCTCCGGTTTCACTTATCTGGTGGCAAAGGCCCTGGGCTACCCGCGAGTCAAAGCGTACGCTGGCTCCTGGAGCGAGTGGGGCAACCACCCGGACACGCCTGTCGAAGTTTAAGGAACCTGAATGAAATCCCGTCTGTTCATCATCAGCCAGTATCTGCTGCCGCATCACCTGCTGTCGCGCCTGGCCGGCTGCGTTGCCGAGTGCCGCGCCCGCTGGTTCAAGAACGCCTTTACCGCCTGGTTTGCCAAGCGCTACCAGGTCGACATGCGTGAGGCGCTGGTCGAAGACTTGACCGCCTACGAGCACTTCAACGCATTCTTTACCCGCGCCCTGAAACCAGGCGCACGCCCCCTGGACCAGACCCCCGGCGCCATCCTGTGCCCGGCCGACGGTGCAGTGAGCCAGGTTGGCCCGATCGAGCACGGCCGCATCTTCCAGGCCAAGGGCCACAGTTACAGCGCACAAGAACTGCTGGGCGGCGACCCGGCCCTGGCAGCCCCCTTCATGGGCGGCGAGTTTGCCACTGTCTACCTGTCACCCAAGGACTACCACCGCGTGCACATGCCACTGGCAGGCACGCTGCGCGAGATGGTCTACGTGCCGGGGCGGCTGTTCTCGGTCAACCAGACCACCGCAGAAAACGTGCCCGAACTGTTCGCTCGCAATGAGCGGGTGGTCTGCCTGTTCGACACCGAGCGCGGCCCGATGGCGGTCGTGTTGGTCGGTGCCATGATCGTGGCCTCCATCGAGACCGTCTGGGCAGGGCTGGTCACGCCGCCCAAGCGCGAGCTCAAGACCTTCCGCTACGACGATGCCAGCCGTGCGCCAATTCACCTGGAAAAAGGCGCCGAGCTAGGTCGGTTCAAGCTGGGTTCGACGGCGATCGTGCTGTTTGGCCCCGACCAGGTCAAATGGGCCGAACACGTGGGCGCCGCCTCGGCGGTGCGCATGGGCCAGCTGTTGGCCACGCCGTTGCAGGCGTGATGGCCCGAGACGTGGCTCCAGGGTTCGGGCGCTGACGCCAAAACCCGGGGCCGCCTTGCGCATGCGCAGGCTGGATCAGCCGCGTGTGTCGCGATCGCGCAGGCCCAGCAGGTACAGCACACCATCAAGGCCCAGCGTGGAAATCGCCTGCTTGGCCGACTGACGCACCAGCGGCTTGGCGCGGAAGGCCACGCCCAGACCCGCCAACGCCAGCATCGGCAGGTCGTTCGCGCCATCGCCAACGGCGATGGTCTGCTCCAGTTGCAGGCCCTCTTCGCTGGCCAGTTGCTGGAGCAGCTCGGCCTTGCGCTGGGCATCGACGATAGGCTCCACCGCCACGCCAGTCACCTTGCCGTCGACCACTTCCAGCTCATTGGCAAAGACATAGTCGATGCCCAGGCGCGCCTGTACCTGGCGGGCGAAGTAGGTGAAGCCACCCGACAAAATGGCGGTCTTGTAACCCAGGCGCTTGAGCTCGGCAAAGAGGTTTTCCGCGCCCTCGGTCAAGCGCAGCGATGCGCCGATTTCATCCAGTACGCTGACATCCAGGCCCTTGAGCAGCGCCATACGTTCTTTGAAGCTGGCCCGGAAGTCCAACTCGCCCCGCATGGCCCGCTCGGTGATTGCCGCGACCTGCTCACCCACGCCAGCGGCCTTGGCCAGCTCGTCGATCACTTCGGCCTCGATCAGGGTCGAATCCATGTCGAACACGGCCAGGCGGCGGTTGCGGCGGAACAGGTCGTCCCGCTGGAAGGCGATGTCGATGCTCAGAGCCTCGGACAAGGCAAAGAACTCGGCGCGCAACGCCTGGCCATCGTCAGGCTCGCCGCGAACCGAAATTTCCACCGCGGCCTTGCCCTTGCTGGTGTCCGCGTCCAGCGCCACTCGAGCCGACAGGCGCTCGATGCGCTCGATGGTCAGCCCGTGCTGGCTGATGATGGCGCTCACGCGTTGCAACTGGTCGGGCGAGATCTTGCGGCTGAGCAGGGTCACCACGTGCCGTGCTTCACCATGGCCATCGGCCCAGTGCTGGTAGTCCGCTTCGGAAATCGGTGTGTAGCGTGCCTGCAGGTTCAGCTCGTGCGCCTTGGCCTGGACACTCTGCAGCAGCTTGGTCGCCACTTCGTTATCCGGGATATCCACCAGGATGCCGAACGACAGCGTGCCGTGCATCACCGCCAGGCCGATGTCGAGAATGCTCACACCGCCCTGCAGCAGGACGCCAGTGATGGCAGCGGTAAGACCGGGGCGGTCCTCACCGGTGATGTTGATCAGGACGATTTCGCGCACAACCAGGCTCCGACTTCGATGAAAAATGCGCATTCTACCGATTTTCCGTGACCATCGGGCGCTAACGATACTTTGCCGACAAAACCCGTGTCGCTATACTGCCCCCCACTTCATGCCATTAAGAGCCGAGCTCAGTGAACCGGCCCACCTCAGTCAAAACAGACAATTTCTTCCTGATGATCTATCGCGCCCTGAGTCAACGTCGCGTGCCATTGGCATTGCGCATCGCCTGCACCAACATTTTCCTGGTGGCCCTGGCGCTGGTGATCTATGCCTGCGTAATGGGGTTGCAGTTCAAGCAGGCCATGCACGACCAGGCCGATGCCGTGGGCCAGAGCCTGACGACCCAGACGGCCACGTCGGCGACCGAGTTGCTGGTGGCCAACGATATCCTCAGCCTCAACGTGCTGCTGGGCAACCTGGTGAAGAACCCGCTGGTGGCGCATGCCGCCATCTACAGTGTCGACAACCGCATCCTTGCCGAGGCAGGCCAGCGTCCGCGCAACAGCCTGCTGGGTGAGGCCGAGGGCGTCTATCAGACCAAGATCACCTTCCAGGACGTGGCCGCCGGGCAACTGCGCATGAGCCTGGACATGAGCCAGTTCCAGCAGCCCATGCTGATCAGCATGCAGAGCATGGCTATCCTGGCGGCCATTCTGCTGGTGCTCGCCCTGACCTTGAGCCTGCGCCAGGGCCGATTCATCACCTTGCCGCTGCTGCAGCTGCGGGTCTGGTTGCGCGACCCGCAGTATTACACGCCCGCCACCGACCGCCAGGACGAGATTGGCGACATCGCCCGGCAACTGCACGCCCGACTGGCTCCACCGCCTCCGCCAGAGCCGGAACCGGAACCGGAGGACGACGAGCACTTCGATGAAGCGCCCGCCCCCGTTTCCAAGCCTGCCCAGCGCACTACCGTGACCAGCGCGGACGATGACGACGAGGCATTCGCCGGCCTGCTGGACGACACACCGGCGCATGCGATCGAAGTGGAGTCCGATGAGCCCCAGTTCAGCGCAGTGCTTGCCGTGCAACTGGGTTCCCAGGAGCAGCTGCGGCGTTTGCCGCGCACCCGCCTGACCGAGCTTACCGAGCGCTATCAGGAGTGCCTGGAACATTCGGCCTCGCTGTACGAGGGCGAAACCCACACCCTCAACGATGGCAGTACGTTGGTCCTGTTCCACAGCCGCCAGTGCGGCGAGGACTACCTTACCAATGCCATTTGTTGCGGTGAGTTGCTACGTGCCTTGGGCCATGCCTTGCAGATCGACGTCGCTGACAGCGGCATCACCTTGCAACTGCAACTGGGCCTTGCCATGAGCAATGACCTCGATGGCCTGGAACTGGTCGACCTGCTGATGGCTGAGAAGGTGCAGGATGCGCTGGCACTGTCTCAACACAGCCGCAACCTGCTGCTGGTCGAGCGCAAGGTCAACGACGACGGTTTGATCCGCCAGCGTGCTCGCATCCGCCCCATTGCAAGCCCGGAAGGCGCCTGCTGTGTGGAGCGCTTGATGGAGCCATACCCCTCGATGCTGGAGCGCCAACTGGCCCGCATGCACGAACGCCGCGCCTGAGCCATTACAGGGTCGCTGCGCGGCGCTGTACAGCGCCCATGAAAAAGCCCGCCTTGATGCGGGCTTTTTCATGGCTGGTCTTCGATCAGAACCGATACACTTCCATGTCGGTACGAATCGGCGAGGCCATCGGGATTTTGGATTTCTCGGGCTGCTTCTTGACCTGCACAGGCGCTGCAGGCTTCTTGGGTGCGGCTTCGGCAATGGCCGGCTGGTTTGCCAACGGCTTGACCGCAGTGCTCAGTTGCTCGGCCAGCTTCTGCAGCAGTTGCCCTTGCGCCTGGACCTGGGAGGCCTCGCTGCCTTCATGCTTCTGCTCTAAATGTACGATGCGGTTGTCACGCACCTGACCACGGCGGTCGAGCACACGCCATTGTGCATCCAGAACCGCGGGTTGGTTCTTGCCAGAGTCCAGTCGCGTGATCGATAGCAGCACTTGCACGTCCGGGCTGAAACCTGCCGTCGCCGGCGCCAGCACCACGCGCTGGCTGTCCAGACGCCAGGCCAGCTGCCGCACCAGCAACTGGTCGATGTCCGAGGACAGGCTGCCTGCCCAGCGCCCGTCGGTCGCAGCACTGAGGCTGCCGTCGGCCTGGCGTTGCAGGAACGTCTCACGTTGCAGATAGTCGGCCACCGAAACCGGGCCGAGTACGACAGCCATGCCCGCATGTTGCGACGGCTGGCCAGGATCACCGCTGTCGAGCTGGTACAAGGCAACCGGCTGGTGCATGGTGCACCCGCCAAGGCCCAATAGACCCGTCATCAACAGCGCAAAGGGAAGGCGCAGAAATTTCATCATCCCATCCAGGCGGCTGCCTTCAGGCACGCCGCAGTGATACGTATGGATTCAAACGGGCACACGGCTACGCCGGCACCGCAGGGGGCATATCATCCGCGAAATAAGTGCCCGACTCCAGCATTTCTGCCCGCAACGGCGGTGAAATCGCCATTGCGGGCCTGTCTGATGCTCAGGCGGGCAACTCGACCTGCAGCCCATCGACCCGCTGGAAGCCACGGGGCAACTTGCTGCCGCGCCTGCCACGTTCGCCCTTGTAGTGCTCCAGGTCATCGCCCTTGAGTGACAGGGTCCGCTTGCCGGCTTGCAGCACCAGCGTGGCCCCTTCGGCCACCACGGCAAGGTCTGTGACGTACTCTTCCCGGCTGGCGACCCGGTCACCGGGCACGCCGATGATCTTGTTACCCTTGCCCTTGCCCAACTGCGGCAGATCACTGACCTTGAACACCAGTAGACGGCCTTCGGTGGTTACCGCTGCCAACCAGTCCTGCTCCCGATTGGCCACCGGTCGCGGCGTCATCACCTTGGCGCCGTTGGGTAGGCTGAGCAGCCCTTTGCCAGCCTTGTTCTTGGCCTGCAGGTCTTCACCCTTGACCACGAACCCGTAGCCGGCATCGGAGGCCACCACGTAGAGCGCATCGTCTTCGGGCAGCAGCACGCACTCGAAAGTGGCGCCCGGTGGCGGCGTCAGGCGCCCGGTCAGGGGCTCGCCCTGGCCACGGGCTGACGGCAGGCTGTGGGCGGCCACCGAATAACTTCGGCCGGTGGAATCGATGAGCACGGCAAATTGGTTCGAGCGCCCCGCGGCTGCGGCCTTGAACCCATCCCCGGCTTTGTAAGACAGGCCCGTGGCATCGATGTCATGCCCCTTGGCACACCTTACCCAGCCTTTCTCCGACAGCACCACCGTGACGGGCTCGGTCGGCATCAGCTCGTTTTCCGAGAGCGCCTTGGCTTCTGCCCGCGCCACGATGGGCGAGCGTCGGTCATCGCCATAGGTCTGAGCATCCTTGATCAATTCGCTGCGCACCAACTTGCGCAACTTCGCCTCGCTGCCCAGCAGTGCCTGCAGCTTGGCCTGCTCCTTGAGCAGCTCGTCCTGCTCGCCACGGATTTTCATCTCTTCCAGCCGGGCGAGCTGGCGCAGGCGGGTTTCCAGGATGTAATCGGCCTGGATCTCGGTGAGGTCGAAGCGGGCGATCAGCGCCTGCTTGGGATGTTCCTCGGTACGGATGATATGAATCACTTCGTCCAGATTGAGGAAGGCAGTGAGCAAGCCGTCCAGCAAGTGCAGGCGTTTTTCGACCTTGTCCAGGCGATGCTGCAAGCGCCGCCGGACAGTGCCGGTACGGAACTCCAACCATTCCAGCAGCAGCGCCCGCAGGTTCTTCAGTTGCGGGCGGCCGTCCAGGCCGATGATGTTGACGTTGACCCGGTAGCTGCTTTCAAGGTCGGTAGTGGCGAACAGGTGCTGCATCAGCTCGTCGGCATCCACGCGATTGGACCGCGGGATGATGACAATGCGGCAGGGGTTTTCGTGATCGGACTCATCGCGCAGGTCAGCGACCATCGGCAGCTTCTTGGCCTGCATCTGTGCGGCGATCTGCTCCAGTACCTTGGCGCCGGACACCTGGTGCGGTAACGCCGTGACGACGATATCGCCATCCTCGACCCGGTACACTGCACGCATGCGAATCGAACCGCGCCCGCTTTCATACATCTTGAGAATGTCGGCCCGAGGCGTGACGATCTCTGCCTCGGTCGGGTAATCGGGCCCCTGGATGTGCTCGCACAACTGCTCGATGGAGGCCTTTGGCTCGTCGAGCAAGCGCACGCAGGCACTGGCCACCTCGCGCAGGTTGTGCGGCGGCACGTCGGTGGCCATGCCCACGGCGATGCCGGTGGTGCCGTTGAGCAGAATGTTGGGCAGGCGCGCGGGCAACACCGCCGGTTCCTGCAAGGTGCCGTCGAAGTTGGGCACCCAATCCACGGTACCTTGGCCGACTTCGTCGAGCAGCACCTCGGCATACCGCGACAGCCGTGCTTCGGTATAACGCATGGCGGCAAACGACTTGGGATCGTCCGGCGCGCCCCAGTTGCCCTGGCCGTCCACCAGTGTGTAGCGGTAGCTGAAGGGCTGCGCCATCAGCACCATGGCCTCGTAGCAGGCCGAGTCCCCGTGGGGGTGGAACTTGCCGAGCACATCGCCCACGGTGCGCGCCGACTTCTTGTGCTTGGCATCGGCGTCCAGGCCCAGCTCGCTCATGGCGTAGACAATGCGCCGCTGCACAGGCTTGAGGCCGTCGCCGATATGCGGCAAGGCCCGGTCCATGATCACGTACATGGAGTAGTTGAGGTAGGCCTGTTCGGTGAAGTCAGCCAACGAGCGGCGTTCGACGCCGTCCAGACTGTCTTGTAGTTCGCTCATGCGAGCCTCGTCATTTCAGGTTCTGGCGCAGCAGCATGGTGCCGCCGCGCTGGGTAAATTCAAGTTGTTTCAAGGCGCTCATGCCTAACAGCACGGTGGTGCCATCCAGGCCCGGCACCACGATCGCGCGGATGTCGCGCAGGTGGATATCGCCCAATTGCAGGCTGTCCAGCCGGGTGCGATAGCCTTGCGTGCGACCGTTGGCGGTGCTGACGGTTACCGGGCTGCCACGTTTGAGCGCAAGGCCGTCGGCCAGGGATTCGGGTATGGCGACATCCGTGGCACCGGTGTCGAGCATGAAATGCACCACCTGGCCATTGATGGCGCCATCGGCGACGAAGTGGCCCTGGCCATTGCCCAGCAGGCGCACCTCGACAAACCCTTGTCCATGGGAGGACTGGACCTGGGCATTGGGGTTGCGCTGGCGGTCTTCCCATTGCCCGAAGAAGCGCGTGGCCAGGAACAGCGCCGCCGCCCAGGCCAGGATCATCAGCACCCTGCCCGCCCGTTTGCCCGGTGCCTGGCTCACGGCTTGGCACTCCAGCCGCCGGCAGGGGCAGCAAAGCGCCAGACGATCGGCCGGCGCTCGCCATCGGCACGCGCGTCTTCATTGTTGTCCAGGCCGATCCACGCCCCCTCGGCGTCGACCACTAGCGCCTCGGCCACACCGAACAGCTGGTCATAGCGGCGTGGCTCGGTCAACGCGTCGGCCGCAAACGACCAGCAGCGCTCGATCTGACCGCTGTCGGCATCGCGGCGACAGATGCGATAGGCATTGCGCTCGAGCGTGAACAGTTTGCCGTCGAACCAGGCCAGGTCGGCAAAGTCCCGCGAAACCGGTCGCGCATCGGGTAGCTGCGGCGGCTGCATCTCTACACCGGCTTCGCTGAACAGGACGCAGCGTCGCCCGCAGGCCCACACCGACTGTTGGCGCTCGATGGCCACCAGCCCACGGCGCTCACGCTCACCAGCCAGCCACAGGCGATCGCCGGCAGGGTTGACGGCCACGCCTTCGAACAGCGCATTGAAGTTCAGCAGCATGCCGCTGGCCCGTGCCTGGCGCACCATGGCCGAATCGATCTTCAGCCAGTGCGGCGCGCCCGAAACAGGCAGTTGCAGCACGGCGGCATGCGCCTCGCTGACCAGGTACAGGTTGCCGGCCTGGTCACAGGTGATGCCCTCGAAATCAAGGTCGCCACCGCGCAGCCACGACGCCAGCCAGGTCCGCATTTTCAGCCCCCACGGCAAGCCACTCTCCGGCACCGGTGGTGGGTCGAACGCCACTGCCTGCGCCTGCCACGCACCGTCCTTGAGTTCGAAACGGTAGAGGCGGTCGTCGTCGCGGTCCGAGACACCCCATAAGCTACCCCGGCATTGCGCAAGGCCCGACAGGTTACCGGCACGCATGCCATCGATGGGGTGCTCGCCGATCAGTTCAAGTTCAGGCCAGGTGTCTGCCAGGGTCGGCAAGGCCACCAGCGGCAGGCAAGCCGCCAGGAGCCAACGAATCAAACCATGACCTCGGCCAGGTTGCCCTTGGTTTCCAGCCAGGCCTTGCGATCCCCTGCACGCTTCTTGGCCAACAGCTTGTCCATCAGCTCGCACGTGGTCTGCACGTCGTCCAGGGTGAGCTGGACCAGGCGCCGAGTGTTGGGGTCCATGGTGGTTTCGCGTAACTGGGGCGGGTTCATCTCGCCCAGGCCCTTGAAGCGGGTAACCTGCGGCTTGCCGCGCTTTTTCTCTGCCACCAGGCGGTCGAGAATGCCGTCTCGTTCGGCTTCATCCAGGGCATAGTAGATTTCCTTGCCCAGGTCGATACGGTACAGCGGCGGCATGGCCACATACACATGACCGGCTTCGACCAGTGCCCGGAAATGCTGCACGAACAGCGCGCACAGCAGGGTGGCGATGTGCAGGCCGTCGGAGTCGGCGTCGGCCAGGATGCACACCTTGCCGTAACGAAGCTGCGCCAGGTCGGTAGCGCCTGGGTCCACGCCAATGGCGACGGCGATGTTGTGCACTTCCTGGCTGGCGAGCACTTCACCGCCGTCCACTTCCCAGGTATTGAGGATCTTGCCACGCAGCGGCAGGATCGCCTGGAATTCCTTGTCACGCGCCTGCTTGGCCGAACCACCGGCCGAGTCGCCCTCGACCAGGAACAGCTCGGCGCGCATCGGGTCCTGGCCCGCGCAATCGGCCAGCTTACCCGGCAGTGCCGGGCCCTGGGTGATGCGCTTGCGCTCGACCTTCTTGCTGGCCTTAAGGCGGCGACCGGCGTTGCTGATGGCCAACTCGGCCAGCTGCATGCCCAGCTCCGGGTGGGCGTTGAGCCACAGGCTGAAGGCATCCTTGACCACGCCTGAGACGAAGGCGGCGGCTTCGCGCGAGGAAAGGCGCTCCTTGGTCTGCCCGGAGAACTGTGGGTCCTGCATCTTCATCGACAGCACGAAGGTGATGCGCTCCCAGACGTCTTCGGGGGCCAGCTTCACGCCACGGGGCAGCAGGTTGCGGAACTCGCAGAACTCACGCATCGCGTCCAGCAGGCCCTGGCGAAGGCCGTTGACATGGGTGCCGCCCTGGGCCGTGGGGATCAGGTTGACGTAGCTTTCCTGAATGCTGTCGCCCCCTTCGGGCAGCCACAGCAGGGCCCAGTCGACCGCTTCCTTGTTGCCGGCCAGGCTGCCGCAGAACGGCTCGTCGGGCAGGCGCTGGAAGTCACTGACCGAATCCACGAGGTAGGAGCGCAGGCCGTCTTCGTAATGCCATTCCACCTTCTCGCCGCTGGCCTTGTCCTCGAAACTGACCAGCAGGCCTGGACAGAGCACGGCCTTGGCCTTGAGTACGTGCTTGAGCCGGCTGATGGAAAACCGCGGGGAGTCGAAGTACTTGGGGTCTGGGCTGAAATAGACGCTGGTGCCGGTGTTGCGCTTGCCGACCGTGCCGACCACTTCCAGCTCGCTTGACTTGAAGCCATCGGCAAAGGTCATCTGGTATTCGTTGCCGTCACGCTTCACCCGCACGCGCACCTGCGTGGACAAGGCGTTGACCACCGAAATACCGACGCCATGGAGGCCGCCGGAGAATTGGTAGTTCTTGTTGGAGAACTTACCGCCGGCATGCAGCTTGGTAAGGATCAGTTCGACGCCCGATACGCCTTCTTCAGGGTGGATGTCCACTGGCATGCCGCGACCATCGTCGCTGACTTCCAGCGAATGGTCGGCGTGCAGGATGACCTGCACCGAACGGGCGTGGCCGGCGAGGGCTTCGTCGACACTGTTGTCGATGACTTCCTGGGCCAGGTGGTTGGGGCGGCTGGTGTCGGTATACATGCCCGGCCGCTTGCGAACCGGGTCAAGGCCCGAGAGGACTTCGATGGCGTCTGCGTTATAGGCGCTAGCGCTGGGATTGGCCATGGGGTCTCGTCGTCAGTCTGGTGAATGCAAAAAAATCAAAATACAGAAAAATCGAGTGCAGCGTACTGCGTCGGGGCAACCCCGGCGAAGGCCAGTAGGGCCGGCAGGCGCTCGGCGAAGCCTTGGAAGCTGTGGTCGCCACCGGCCTGGATACGCAGCGCGCAGTGGCGGTAGTACCGCTCGGCGTGGCGATAGTCCAGGGTTTCGTCGCCGGTCTGCAACCATACCTGGTAGCGGCTTGGGTCCGTAGGGGGCGGGACCTCCAGCTCGGCCAGCGCCTGGACGTGGTCGAGGGTCAACTCCCACGCCTGGCCTGTGTGATGGTTGTGCTGGGTACCCAAATAGCCGTCGAACAGGCGGTGCGGCCCTACGGCGGGGTTGACCAGTAAGCCCTTGAGGCCATGGCGCTCGGCCAGGTAGGTGGCATAGTAGCCGCCCAGTGAACTGCCCACCAGCAACGGCGCGCCCAGTTCGGCGATGCAACCTTCAAGCTGCTCGATGGCCTGGCGGGGATGATGATGCAGCGCTGGCAGGCGCAGCCGGTCGATCAGCCCGAGGTGCTGCATGACGGCCTGAAGCTGCCTGGCCTTGGCTGACAACGGCGAGCTGTTGAAGCCGTGTATATAGAGGATGGAACCCGACATGCTGCCCCCGGAAGCTGTAGCGTTGCGCCTGTAGGCAGGCGCAGGGACGCGCAGTGTATCGCGTTCGCAAGGTTTTGGCGCCGCGCCGGTTTTTCTGAAACACATTCCGCGACGGGCAGGATGGAGAGTCACTGAGTGGATTCGCAGTTTCGGTGCAAGCGGCGGGATGGGGGCCTGACCGGCATCTATCTATATGGAAACGCGCTCGCTTGGAGAGCGGGTGCAGGATAGCCCGCGCGGTTCAATACCCCGGGCTATCGAAATCGAGCCTGACCTCGAAATCCACTGCCCGCTCCACCCCCGTGTCCACCGTCCCATCAGTCTGCAAGCGGATCCAGCGATAGCCAGGATGCTGCTGGCTTACCTCGAAATCGTCACTGCCTGGGGCGAACTGGATACAGGTCGAAGGCGTGGCCAGCAGCCGCAGGTCGCCGCGCCATTGATCCCATTCCTGATGCACGTGCCCCCACAACAGCGCGCGCACCTGGGGGTGACGATCGATCACGGCGAACAGCGCATCGGCGTTGCGCAGGCCGATGGGGGCGATCCATGCACAGCCGATGTCGACCGGTTGATGGTGCAGGCACACCAGGCAGTGGCGCTCCCCTGACGTGCGCAATGCAGTTTCCAGCAGGCTGAGCTGAGTATCCTGCAGCCAACCATGGGCCGCTCCTGGCACTGCCGTGTCGAGCATGACGATGCGCCAGGCCCCGATGTCGGTAACCGGCTGCACCAACTCGGGCGCCACCTGCGCCATCACCTGCGCTTCGTCATGGTTGCCCGGCAGCCAGCGCGCCGGCGCAGCAAAGCCTGCGGTCAATTGCTCAAAGGCCGCGTAGGAAGCAACGCTGGCGTCCTGGGACAAGTCCCCCGTGCACACCAGCAGGTGCGTGTCGCTCTGCTCGCGCAATGCCTGCCGCACCACATGGCGTAGGCTGTCGCGGGTATTAAGGCCCAGCATGCTGCCCTCGGGGCTGGCGAACAGGTGGGCGTCGGTCAGGTGCACCACGTTAACGGTGCCGGCAGGGTTCAAGTGCGGCAAGGCCGTCTCCTTTCAGCGAGCGCTTACCAGTTCGTGGCCGCAGGCCAGGCAGTGGGAAAGCCATTCACCCAGGAACAGGTTCAGCTGGGCTTTTTCGTCCGGCTGGTGCATGGCGGCGTTGGGGTAAGGGTAGATGCTGCGCAGACGCCGGGCGTGCTCGGCGCTCACCACTTCGGCCATGCGGGCGTCGTGGTAAACCTGCACTTCCATGACCGGGACCGGCAGCCAGGGCAGGCTGTGCTCCTGGCGTATGCGCAGCGTGGTGGTGTAGGGGCAGGCCAGGACCACGTCGAGCACCAGCACGCCCAGCATCTGGTCGCCCTGGGTCATGCCGATGCTGCGCGAGCTCTGGGTGGTGCGCATGTCCGGGAGCAGGCGCATCAGCCGGGCATAGTTGGCCTCGCAGGCGGCCTGCAATCCGGCCAGGTCGACCCGGTAGCGCTCGCGCAGCAGGTTCACTTCCACATACCTCGAACTTCGTCGCGGTTCAGGGCGAGCCATTGCAAGCCGATGATGGTCGCGGCATTGCAGATGCGCCCGTCGCGTACCGCCTGCAAGGCATCCTCGAACGACCACACGCGCACCCGGATATCCTCGCCTTCAGACTCCAGCCCGTGCAGGCCACCGGCACCCTCGGCGCTGCAGCGGCCAAGGAACAGGTGGACGTATTCGTCACTGCCGCCTGGCGAAGGGAAGTAGCGCGTCATCGGCCACAGCGCGCTGAACGTCAGGCCGGCCTCTTCCTCGGCCTCACGGTGCGCCACTTCTTCTGGCTGCTCGTCCTTGTCGATCAGCCCGGCGACCATCTCGATCAACCAGGGGTTGGCGACCTTGTCCAGGGCGCCCACACGAAACTGCTCGATCAGGACCACTTCATCGCGCTGCGGGTCGTACGGCAAAACGCACACCGCGTCATGGCGCACGAACAGCTCACGGCTGATTTCCCGGCCCATTCCACCGGCGAACAGCTCATGGCGAAGGTGCAGCTTGTCGAGCCTGTAAAAGCCCTGGAAGCACTTGTCCCGCTTGACGATCTCGACCGCCTGGGGCACTGAATTCAACGTATCCGACATGAAAATCCTCGTTGCATCGCTGCTGCATCGCGCCATCCTACTCTGCACGCTGGCACGTTTCACCCCCCGGCGACAACCGTTGGTGTACATGGCACAGCGGGCCCGGTCTCTGTTAGCTTAGTGGCGAACTGAAGGCCATGCCGACGGTCAAAGGCCGACTTTTCCCTGTTCTTGCAAGGATCATCATGACACTTGTCAAACTGACATCCATCGCTGTGCTGGCCTTGGCGCTGGGCGCATGCCAGAGCCTGTTCGCCCCCAACTACCGAGCACCGCTCGAGGTCAAGCGCGAAGCCTGGGAGCACGTCAAGCCAGGCTGCAGCGAGCGTGATTGCCCGTTGGTGAATATTGACACCGTGCATTTCCCGGCGCTGCCCAAACTCGACGGTATTGTCGAAAAGCGCCTGCTGCAGCTGACCGAGGACAACCAGCACGGGGCAGCACCGACCACGTTGCAAGCCTACGAACAGCACTACCTGGCCAGCGCCGAGAAGCGCAACAGCAGCTACTTGCAGGCCAAGGTACGCGAACAGCATGACGGGCTGGTGATCATCGAGTTGTCCAGCTACCTGGATACCGGTGGCGCCCATGGCATGCCAGGTCGTGCCTTCATCAACTATTCACGCAAGCTGGACAAGGTCCTGACCCTGCAGGACATGCTGGTCCCGGGCCAGGAAGAAACGTTCTGGAAGACGGTGGAGGAATCGCACCGCGCCTGGCTGATCAGTGTCGGCATGGACAAGGATGCCGAGTTCATCAAGACCTGGCCATTCAAACGCTCGCCCCATATCGCCCTGACCTACGGCGCGGTGGTGGTGAAGTACGAGGTGTACGCCATCGCGCCGTATTCCATGGGCCATGTGGAGCTGAAAATCCCTTACCCACGCCTCAATGGCGTGATCAAGCCCGAACTGTTCCCCGGCCGCGGCTGAGGTTCAACACGCCATACAACACCCCTGCCAGCACCAGCGCCGGCAGGGTCGCGCCCAGGTCCGGCGCCTGGGTGGCGATGATGTGATACGCCGCCACCCCTGCCGCCCATGCCAGCAATGCCGGCCAGTGCAGCGCCCCCACATGGGCTGGAACGCTGCGACGGCGAACCCAGTAATGGTCCATCAGCACTACGCCGAACAGCGGGGCGAACACCGAGCCGATCAGCAGCAGGAAGTTCTCGTACTGCGCAAGCGGTGCCAACAGGGCGATCAACGTGCACAGCACACCGATGGCCAGGGCCAGGTGTTCTACCTTCACGCGTGCCAGCACCCCGGCGGAGACCGCCGCCGAATGAATATCGGCGAAGGCTTTTTCCGATTCGTCGAGCAGAATCAGCAACAACGGAATACCCATGCCAGCCCCGGCGAGCGCCAGTAGCAGGGCATTGACTTCGCCCTGCGCCGCGAAGGCCAAGGTGTAGGCCACCCCCAGGCTCATCAGCCAGGTGTTGCCGATGAAGTACCCCACCACCGTACTGCCGAACACATGCCTGCCGTCACGGGCAAACCGCGAATAGTCGGCAATCAGCGGCAACCACGACAGGGGCATGGCGATGACGATGTCAAAGCCCACGGCCAGCGACATCGACCCATCCCCGCCGCGTTGCCACAGCGTCGCCAGGTCAGCCTTGGCGAACAGGTTCCAGGTCAGCCAGGCACAGGCGCCCAGCAGCAGCCAGATACCCCAGGCCCGCAGGATCTTGCGCACGAAGGCCAACGGCCCGCTGACCGCCAGCACGGTGGCCAGCGCGCCGAAACACAGCGTCCACAGTACCGGGCTGTTCCACACGCTGGCCTCACCGAAGGCTCGTGCACCCAGCAGGCTGGCAGCATCGCGCATGACGATGATCTCGAAGGCGCCCCAGCCTATCAGCTGCAATACGTTAAGCAGCGCTGGCAAGCGCGCACCTTGCGCCCCCAGGCTGAGCTTGAGCGTACCCATTGCGGACAAGCCGGTGTCACTGCCGATCACACCGGCAGCACCTAACAACAGCACACCGACCCCGGTGCCCAGGGCGATGGCCAGGATAGCCCCGGACAGGCCAAGGCCCGGCGCCAGCATGGCACCGACTTGCAGCACCATCAGGCCGATGCCTAGGGAAAACCATAGTGAAAACAGGTCGCGGCCGCCGAACACGCGTTGGCCGTTGGGGATGGGATGATCGGGGGAGAATTGACTGGACGTGGTCATGCTTGCTCGCACTCGGCAATGTGATTGTAGGGATGGGCGCAAGGCAGGCGGCAAACCGCGTTGCAGCAGGTACCTGCTTCGCGGCGTAGGGTATGCCCACCTTGGCCCAAAGGCTGGGCCTCAGACCTTGTGGTACAGCTGGCTGCCGGCCTGGCGGAAGCGCTCGGCCTGCTCGCGCATGCCCTGCTCCACCGAGACGTCCACGGTTTCGATCCGGGCGGCGTATTCACGCACTTCCTGGGTGATCTTCATGGAGCAGAACTTCGGCCCGCACATGGAGCAGAAATGCGCCACCTTGGCCGACTCCTTGGGCAGCGTTTCGTCGTGGAAGGCACGCGCCGTGTCAGGGTCCAACCCTAGGTTGAACTGGTCTTCCCAGCGAAACTCGAAGCGCGCCTTCGACAACGCGTTATCGCGAATCTGGGCCCCTGGGTGACCTTTGGCCAGGTCGGCTGCATGGGCTGCAATCTTGTAGGTGATGATGCCGGTCTTGACGTCGTCCTTGTCAGGCAGCCCCAGGTGTTCCTTAGGCGTCACATAGCAGAGCATGGCGCAGCCGAACCAGCCGATCATGGCCGCCCCGATGCCGGAGGTGATGTGGTCGTAGCCAGGGGCGATGTCGGTGGTCAGCGGGCCCAGGGTGTAGAACGGCGCTTCGTCACAGCACTCGAGCTGCTTGTCCATGTTCTCTTTGATCAACTGCATCGGCACATGGCCAGGGCCTTCGATCATGCATTGCACATCGTGCTTCCAGGCGATCTTGGTCAGTTCGCCCAGGGTTTCCAGCTCGCCGAACTGCGCCGCATCGTTGGCGTCGGCGATCGAGCCTGGGCGCAGGCCATCGCCCAGCGAGAAGCTGACGTCGTAGGCCTTCATGATTTCGCAGATTTCATCGAAGTGGGTGTACAGGAAGTTCTCCTGGTGATGCGCCAGGCACCACTTGGCCATGATCGAGCCACCCCGGCTGACGATGCCGGTGACGCGCTTGGCGGTCAGCGGCACATAGCGCAGCAGTACCCCGGCATGGATGGTGAAGTAGTCCACGCCCTGCTCGGCCTGTTCGATCAGCGTGTCGCGAAACAGCTCCCAGGTCAGGTCCTCGGCCACACCGCCAACCTTTTCCAATGCCTGGTAGATGGGAACGGTGCCGATGGGCACGGGGGAGTTGCGAATGATCCACTCGCGGGTTTCATGGATGTGCTTGCCGGTGGACAAGTCCATGACGGTGTCCGAGCCCCAGCGAATGCCCCAGGTGAGCTTGGCCACTTCTTCTTCGATGGACGAACCCAGCGCACTGTTGCCGATGTTGCCGTTGATCTTCACCAGGAAGTTGCGGCCGATGATCATCGGCTCCAGCTCGGTATGGTTGATGTTGGCCGGGATGATGGCGCGGCCACGGGCCACTTCCTCACGTACGAACTCGGGGGTGATTTCCTTGGGAATGCTGGCGCCGAAGCTGTGACCGGCATGCTGCGTATCGAGCAGGCCTGCCGCCCGGGCCTCCTGCAGCTTCATGTTCTCGCGGATGGCCACGTATTCCATCTCGGCGGTGATGATGCCCTGGCGGGCGTAATGCATCTGCGACACATTGGCGCCTGGCTTGGCACGACGCGGGTTGCGGACATGGGCGAAGCGCAGCTTGGCCAGTTCGGCGTCGTTCAGCCGCTGCTGGCCGAAGTGGGAGCTCAGCCCGCTCAGGCGCTCGGTGTCACCCCGTGCGTCGATCCAGGCCGAACGCACGTCGGCCAGGCCTTTGCGCACGTCGTTCAACACCTCTGGGTCGGTGTAAGGGCCGGAAGTGTCGTAGACCAGCACGGGCGCATTGCTCTCACCCCCAAAATCGGTAGGCGTGTCGGCCAGGCTGATCGCGCGCATCGGTACGCGAATATCCGGGCGCGAGCCCTGGACATAAACCTTGCGCGAGCGCGGAAACGGCTGCACGGACTGCTGATCGACTTGCGCCGATTCGCTGAGGTTCATCGCTTTTTCTTGTTGGGTCATCACAGGCTCTCCAGACGGCTTCCTAGCAGTGGAATGTCGGGGTGAACCTGAAGGACGCGGACGCACTCCTAGACGGGTGCGGTGCCAAAGACGGGGTGTCATGGGCTGCAAACAGCCGATGCTTTCCCGGACCTGGCACAAGAGGCTCCCCGGGAAGGCGAGCAATCTTGTTCCCTACGCAGGCGCTAACCTGATCAGGTTCAACGGGATCCGCACCTATGCGATCTCAGCCTTTGCTTCAAGGCACCCCGACAAGAACATGCGCAGTCTAGACTGGAGTTGCCGGCAAAGCCAAGCGAGCAATCCCGGGAATGATCAACGGCATCCGGGGTGATTGTTGCCCGGTGCGCGTGGCACTACACTGCGTCATCACACGAAACTCAATAGTTCAGTAATTACATTTCGTACAAGGATTGCCCCTATGCTGCGCAAACTCTCACTGGCCCTGGCCGTGTCTTGTGCGTCCCAGACGATGGCCTGGGCAGCGGACGTGCCGGCTACGGTGAAGACCGATCTGGTGAGCGTTTACCAGGAAGCGGTACAGAACAACGCCGATCTGGCCGCCGCTCGCGCCGACTACGGCGCGCGTCGCGAAATCGTGCCCCAGGCCCGTGCCGGCTTGCTGCCCAACCTGTCGGCCGGTGCCGAAATGCAAAGCACCCGCACCAAGCTCGACGAGCCGTCGATCACATCCAACCGCAGCGGCAATGCCTGGAGCGCGACCCTGGCCCAGCCCATCTTCCGCGCCGACCGCTGGTTCCAGTTGCAGGCTGCCGAAGCGGTCAACGAACAGGCCGCGCTGGAGCTGTCTGCCACCGAGCAGAACCTGATCCTGCAGACGGCGCAAAGCTACTTCGCGGTGCTGCGTGCACAGGACAACTTGGCGGCCAGCAAGGCCGAGGAAGCGGCCCTCAAGCGTCAGCTCGACCAGTCCAACGAGCGTTTTGACGTGGGGCTTTCGGACAAGACCGACGTGCTGCAGTCCCAGGCCAGTTACGACACGGCCCGCGCCAACCGCATCATCGCCGACCGTCAGGTGCAGGATGCCTTCGAGGCGTTGGTTACCCTGACCAACCGGGAGTACACCGCTATCCAGGGTGTGGTGCACAGCCTGCCGGTGCAGGTGCCCGTGCCCAACGACGCCAAGGCCTGGGTCGAAACCGCAGGCCGGCAGAACCTCAACCTGCTGGCGACCAACTACGCAGTGTCCGCGGCGGAAGAAACGCTGCGTCAGCGCAAGGCCGGTCACGCCCCGACCGTGGATGCCGTAGCCAAGTACCAGAAGGGTGACAACGACAACCTGGGCTTTAGCAACCCTTCACCGCTGGGTGTTCGCTATGGCGGCGACGTGGAGCAGACCACCGTTGGCTTGCAGTTGAACATCCCCATCTACAGCGGCGGGCTGACCAGTTCACAGGTACGCGAAGCCTACCAACGCCTTAGCCAGAGCGAGCAGCAGCGCGAAAGCCTGCGCCGCCAGGTGGTGGAGAACACCCGCAACCTGCACCGCGCGGTGAACACCGACGTCGAACAGGTGCAGGCGCGCAAGCAGTCGATCATTTCCAACCAGAGCGCACTTGAGGCTACCGAAATCGGCTATCAGGTGGGCACCCGCAACATCGTCGACGTGCTCGACGCCCAGCGCCAGCTGTACACCTCGGTGCGCGACTACAACAACAGCCGGTACGCCTACATCCTCGACAACCTGAGCCTGAAACAGGCAGCCGGTACCCTGAGCCCGCAAGACCTGCAGGACCTCAAGCGCTACCTGAAACCCGACTACAACCCGGACAAGGATTTCCTGCCACCGGACCTGGCGGCAGCGGCGGCGAAGAATTTCGAGCGCAGGCCCTGAGGGCGGGCTGTCCGAACTGCAAGATGGGCCGCAAAAGCGGCCCCCTGATCACGCCAACCGCAGCCATCGCCCCCGTGGTGAGCTCAGGGCATCAACTTTTCCAATCCCTCGAGCAAGCGCTGCAACGCCCCCTGATTGGCCCTCATCACCGCCCTGCCCGCCTCACCCATGCGCCGGGCATCTTGCGGTAATTCGACCAGCCGCTGCACGGCACCGGCCAGCCCCTGGGCGTCATCGACCTGCTGCAACCCGCCCGCCTCGCGCAACATGGCACTGATCTCGAGAAAATTGAACACGTGCGGCCCCATCAGCACCGGTAGCGCCAGGGCTGCCGGCTCCAACGGATTGTGCCCGCCGGTCGGCACCAGGCTGCCGCCGACGAACGCCATGTCGGCCAGGGCATACAAGAACAGCAACTCACCCATGGTGTCGCCCAGCAGCACTTGGGTTTGTGCAAGCACCGGCAGCCCGGTGGAGCGACGCACCGTGGCAAACTGCTGGCTGCATAAGGCATGGACCGCCTCAAAGCGCTCCGGATGCCGGGGTACCAGGATCAACAGCGCATCCCCATGCACCTGCAGCAACTGCCGGTGCGCCTGCAGGACCAGGGCATCTTCGCCATCGTGGGTGCTGGCGGCGATCCACACCGGGCGCGAAGTGGCGGCCCATTGCTGGCGCAAGGCCTGGGCCCGCGGCACCAGGTGCTCATCGATCTTCAGGTCGAACTTGATCGAGCCGGTCACCTGCACGCAGCCAGTACGCGCTCCGAGTGCAAGAAAGCGCTGGGCCTCCACTTCGGTCTGCGCGGCAATCAGGCTCATTTCGGCCAGCATGGGCCGGGTCAGCCTGGCAAACCGCCCGTAGCCACGGGCCGAGCGTTCTGACAAGCGCGCGTTGGCCAGCGCCACAGGGATGCCACGCCTGGCGCATTGATGGATGTGATTGGGCCAGAGTTCGGTTTCCATGATCACGCCCAGCCTTGGCTGCACATGGTCGAGAAAGCGCCCTGCCGCCCACGGCAGGTCATATGGCAAGTAGCAATGCTGGACCCGGGGTTCATCGCCGAACAGGGCGCCAATGCGCTCCGACCCGGTGGGCGTCATGCACGTCAGTGTAATCGGCAGCTCAGGGTAGGCCTTGAGCAGGGCGCGCACCATGGGCGCGGCTGCAATGCTTTCGCCCACCGAGACGGCATGCACCCAGATGCCGCCTTTGCGCATGGCCGGTAGCCTGAAGGCAAACCGCTCACCGAGGCGGCGGCCGTAGGCCGGAGCCTTGCGCGCACGCAAATACAGGCGCAGCGCCAGCAGTGGCAGGCCCAGGTGAAACAGCAAGGTGTAGAGGGTTCTGTTCATGGCGACGCAGTTTACCCGATCGCACGCAAATGCACCGCAAAGCGCTCCGCCAGCCACTGCGCAGCAGGCCCCAGCGGTTCGTCCCGACGCCAGGCAAGCTCCACCACCAGCGCCGGTGGCCGCCAGTCGCTGGCCAGCTCTACCATGTGCGCCTGATAGGTGGGGTACTGCACCACATGGCGCGGCAGCCATGCCCAGCCCAGCCCACGCATCAGCAGTTCGGCCATGGCATAGAAGCTGTCGGCCCGCCATACCTGCGGGCTGATCGCCTCACCCCCCGGGTAACCGCTCTGCTGGGGCGTGATCAGCAGCTGTCGATGGCGCGCCAGTTGCTGTCGGTCCACCCGGCCGGCCTGCGCCAAAGGGTGGCCGACGGCGCAGACCGTGACCATTTCCACGCTACCCAAGGCCCGCCGTTCAAGCGACGCCGGTATGCGCTCGTGGTGAAAGAACAACCCCAAGTCGGCGCGCCGCTCCACCAGCTTGCGCGCGACATCGCCCTGAGCGCCGCTGGCCAGTTGCACTTCCAGAAAGGGGTAACAGGTTGCCAGCTCATCCAGGCTGTCGATGACAGGCTGATACGGCATTGCCTCATCCTGCGCCACCCGCAGCAGTGCTTCCTGGCCACGCATCAGTGCCAGGGCCCGCCCGTCCAGGCGCTCGCATTGGCGCAGCAGCTCACGGGCATCGGCAAGCAGCGCTTCGCCGTTTGCGGTGAGCTTCGGTTGGCGCCCACTGCTGCGTTCGAACAAGGTGACCCCAAGGTCCGCTTCGAGCAGGGCGATGGCGCTGCTGATCGCTGACTGAGCCTTGTGCTGTTCGCGTGCAACCGCCGAAAACGAACGCAGCTCAGCCACTCGCATGAACGTGCGCAGCTGATCCAGACTCCATTGCTCGGCCATCCACCTATCTCCTTGCCAGATAGGTAATGACTTTACCGCATCCGAGCACGGCCTAGAATGCGCCCATCGAATGGAGAACCGTCATGAATGCCTACACCTACCTTGCGATTGCCATCTGCGCCGAAGTCGTCGCCACTGCTTCCATGAAGGCCGTCAAAGGCCTTAGCACGCCATTGCCTTTGCTGCTGATGGTGGTTGGTTATGGCATCGCGTTCTGGATGCTGACGCTGGTGGTGCGCAGCATTCCGGTGGGCATCGCCTACGCGATCTGGTCTGGGCTCGGTATCGTCCTGATTAGCGTGGCAGCACTGGTGATCTACGGGCAGAAGCTGGACATCCCGGCGATGCTCGGCATGGCGATGATCGTCGGCGGCGTGGTGGTGATCCAGTTGTTCTCCAAGACCACGGGGCATTGAGCCAGGCCTTGGCAGCAGCCTCTGGATGCGTGACGCACGCCACCCCGTGCATCCGATCCTGAGCCTGTATACTTGCCAGCTGTCCCAGTTTTCGAGGTATCGCCATGCCATCTGCCATTTCCACTGACGTGCTGATCGTCGGCGCCGGGGTCGCAGGCCTCTGGCTCAATGCCCGCTTGCGCCGCCTGGGTTATTCGACAGTGCTGGTGGAGCGCGCCACGGTAGGCGGCGCACAGACGCTCAAGTCCCAGGGCATCATCCATGGCGGGACCAAGTACGCACTGCATGGGGCCTTGACCGGCGCCTCGGAGGCGATTGCCGACATGCCGCGCCGCTGGCGCGAAGCCTTGGCGGGCAACGGCGAACTGGACCTGCGCCATACGCGCTTGCTGTCCGATGCGCATTACCTGTGGTCTCCAGGCACCCTGGCCGGCAACCTCACCAGCTTCTTCGCCAGCAAGGCGGTGCGTGGCCGGGTGGATCAGGTCAAAGGCGACCAATTACCTGCGGCGTTGCAAGACCGCGCCTTCAAGGGCAAGGTCTATCGCTTGGCCGAGCTGGTGATCGACGTGCCCAGCCTATTGGCCAACCTGGCCGAACTGGCCGGTGACAGCCTCTTGGCAGGCGAGCGCATCGAGCCGCTGCGCGACCATGGCGAGCTGGTGGGCCTGCGTGTGGATGGGCGTGACATCCGCGCCCAGCGCATCGTGCTCAGCGCCGGCGCCGGCATCGCGGACCTGTTGCAGGCACTGGGGCTGGAGCAGCCCGCCATGCAAACCCGCCCCCTGCACATGGTGATGGTCAAGGGGGCCAACCTCAAGCCACTCTATGCCCATTGCCTGGGCGCAGGCCCCAAGCCGCGCATGACGGTGACCACCCACCCGGCCGCCGACGGACAGTGGGTGTGGTACCTGGGCGGCGAGCTGGCCGAAGCCGATGGGGTGGCCCGCGAGCCGGCCGAGCAGATCGCCGCGGCACAGAAAGAAGTGGCCAGCCTGCTGCCCTGGGTGGATCAAAGCCAGCTGCACTGGGCCACCTTGCGGGTGGACCGTGCCGAGCCTGCCCAGTCCGGCCTGGTGCGCCCGGACAATGCGTTTCTTGCCGAGCAGCAACGGCTGCTGGTGGGCTGGCCTACCAAGCTGGCCCTGGCACCTGATTTCAGCGATCGGGTTATCCGCCAGTTGCAACGCGACGCCGTGCAGCCCCAGGCCCAGGCCGACCTGACCGACTTGCCGCGCCCGCCGCTGGGCCAGCCTGCGTGGGAGACCCTGCTGCCATGAGCCTGCCAACTCTCCACGGTCTGCATCGCCCCCTGGGCAGCACGGGTTTGCAGGTTTCGCCCCTGGGGCTGGGCACGGTCAAGCTTGGCCGGGACCAGGGCGTCAAATACCCTTCAGGCTTCACCATCCCCGGCGACGGTGAAGCCAGGCTGCTGCTTGGCCAGGCCCGCGACCTGGGCATCAACCTGCTCGACACCGCTCCGGCCTATGGCCGTAGTGAAGAGCGCCTTGGCCCACTGCTGCGGGGTCAGCGCGATGCCTGGGTGCTGGTGAGCAAGGTGGGCGAGGAATACGACGGCGGTCAATCGCGCTTCGATTTCAGCGCAGCCCACACCCGCCGCTCGGTAGAGCGCAGCCTGCGCCGGCTGGAAACCGACCGTATCGACCTGGTGCTGGTGCACTCCGACGGTAATGACCTGGCCATCCTCGAGCAGCAGGAAGTGTATGAGACCTTGGCCGCGCTCAAGCGTGAAGGCAAGCTCCTGGGTTTCGGCTTTTCAGGCAAGACGGCGGCCGGAGGCTTGAAGGCGTTGGAGCAAGGCGACTGCGCCATGGTGACCTTCAACCTGAACGAACAGGCGGAGCAACCGGTACTCGACTACGCTGCGCAGCACGGCAAGGCCATCCTGGTTAAAAAGGCCCTGGCCAGCGGCCATGCCTGCCTGGCACCCGGCGTCGACCCGGTCCGTGCCAGCTTCGAGCTGCTGTTCGCCCACCCAGGCGTCAGCAGTGCTATCGTGGGCACCATCAACCCGTTGCACCTGGCCCATAACGTGGCCACCGTCGCCCGAATCCTGGGCCAGCATTGAGTCTGCCTGGCCACGCGCCGGGTGAGCCGTCGCAAGGAGGAGCAACGTGGCGCGAACGCTGATACGCAAGAACCCGAGCAACTTCAAGACGCTGCCGCTGCATGTCGAGGCCACGGCCGAAAGCCTTCTCTACCAGGGCACCGGCATGCCCCTCAATTTCGCCCAGACCCAGCAACGTCGCAAACCGGTGGCGGTGGCAGACCCGCAGCGGTTCGCGGTTGAGCTTGCCAACCTGGGTGTGTCGGTGCGCCTGACGCTGAGCTGGCAGAACCGTGACTACTGGGTGCTGGTCCGTCAACGGCGGCAAGACCGTGGCGACGTGGTGTTGAAACTGATCTCAGGCTACGTGCCCGCCCAGGAGCTGAACCTGCCATTGCACACCGCCGTGCAGGAAGTGGCCGAGGAATGCCTGCTGGAAACCACCGAGGGTTGGCTGGGCGGCCGTTTCAACGACACCTGGCTACCGGTGCCCTATGCAGCAGCCTTGCACTACCGAGAGACGCCGCATTTTCAACTGGCCCCGCAGTCCGGTGCCGCCCGCCCGGTCTACTGCGGTAACCTGGTCCTGCTGGAACGACCCCGGGCCTACGTGCACCTGCCGACCGCTTCGCTGCAACTGATCTACGACATGCGCCTGCAAGTGCCAAGGGAGATCAAGAAACTCAGCCTGTTCCATGTGGACGAACGCCTGGAGGGTGACCAGTTGGTGGCGCGGCTGAACCGCAAGCGCCCGGACCTTTACCTGATGCCGCTACAGGACGGCCAGCCCCTGGCCGAGCTGTATACCTTGAAGAAAGACGAACTGGTGCCAGCCAGCACACGGGGGTTGTACCTGGCCGAAAGCTTCGCGCGGCAGGAGGGCTGGGTGGTCAACGAGGAACGCATACGCTGGAAGGACTGGGTGCGTCAGCAAGGCCTGGTGGAACCCAAGCCAGCCCGCGCCTCCCACCTGCAACGGTTCGGTGCCAAGGCCCGAGCGCTGCTCAAGCGGGCGCGTACCTCACTGCACAAGCCCTGACCGAAGCGTAACGCTGTTCATTTGAGATAGATGGGGCCGCTCTGCGGCCCTAAGTGAACAGCATTACGGCCGAAGCGGGCATGTAACGCTTCTCTCGAAGGACCGGCTGAACAAGGGCCGACGTGCAGCCCTGCCCTGTCAGTGCTTGCGGATCTTCTCGACGATGGCGGTGGTAGAGCTGTTTTCCACCAGCCCCAGCACTTTCACGGTGCCGCCATAGGCGTTGACGATGTCGGCGCCAACCACTTGGTCGATGCCGTAGTCGCCGCCTTTGACCAGCACATCCGGCTTGACCTGGCTCAGCAGGTTTTCCGGGGTGCCCTCGGAGAAACTGATCACCCAGTCCACCGCGCCCAGGCCTGCCAGCACGGCCATGCGGCGGTCGACGCTGTTGATCGGCCGGCCCGGGCCCTTCAGCCGGCTGACAGAGGCATCGTCGTTGACCGCGACGATCAGGCGATCGCCTTGCGCGCGTGCCTGCTCCAGGTAGGTCACATGGCCCGCATGCAAGATATCGAAGCAGCCATTGGTGAACACGATGCGCTCGTTGTGCGCCCTGGCATCGTCGATTGCCACCAGCAATTGCTCAAGGCCCAGCACCCCGCGCTCGGAGCCCTCTTCGCGCTGGATGGCGCGACGCAGCTCCGGCGCGCTGATCGCCGCAGTACCGAGCTTGCCGACGACAATGCCCGCCGCCAGGTTGGCCAGGGCCACTGCCTGGGGCAGTTCTTCACCGGCGGCAATGGCGGCGGCGAGGGTGGAGATCACGGTATCGCCTGCACCGGTCACATCGAACACTTCACGCGCACGGGCTGGCAGGTGCAGGGGCGGATGGCCCTCGCGCAGCAAGGTCATGCCGTGCTCGCCACGGGTCACCAGCAAGGCGCCCATGTCCAGTTCCTGCAGCAGCTGCAAACCCTTGGCAACCAGCTCCGCCTCGTCGGCACAACGGCCGACGATGTTCTCGAACTCACTGAGGTTGGGGGTGATCAGGCTGGCCCCGCGGTAGACAGAGAAATCCTTGCCTTTGGGGTCGGCCAGCACCGGGATGCCCTTGGCCCGTGCGGCCTGAATCAACGCCTGATGGTTTTTCAGCGCGCCTTTGCCATAGTCCGACAGCACCAGAACCTTGACGCCTTCGAGCAAACCGTCGACTTCTGCGCTGAGCGATACCGGGTCGGTGGCGAAGGATTCTTCGAAATCGATGCGCAGCAGTTGCTGGTGCCGGCTCATGACCCGCAGCTTGACGATGGTCGGCTGGTGCGCAATGCGCTGGAACACCGAACGCACGCCTGCCGCCTGCAGGCTGTTGGAAAGGCTGTCGGCAGCTTCGTCCTGCCCGGTGACGCCCACCAGAGAAGCCGGCGCGCCGAGTGCGGCGATGTTCAAGGCCACGTTGGCCGCACCGCCTGGGCGATCCTCGATCTGATCGACCTTGACCACCGGCACTGGCGCTTCCGGCGAAATACGCGACGTACCGCCATGCCAGTAGCGGTCGAGCATGACATCGCCGACCACCAGTACCGGGGCTTGATCGAAACGCGGCATGGACAACTTCATGGGCAACCCATATGACAATAGTGAACAGGGACGGGATATTAGCACAGCGTGGCTGGCGGCTTTAGGGCCAGTTCGCGCTGAGGAATACCCCGAAACAGAAGGGGCGCTGGGCCCCTTTGCGCGCAGGATCAGGTGATGTCGGCCTTGGCCGGCTCATCCAGGCCCATGGCGTGCAGGCGGGCATAGTAACCGTTGGCGGCCAGCAGCTCGGCATGGGTGCCTCGCTCCACCAGGCGCCCCTGATCCATGACCAGGATCTGGTCGGCCTTCTCGATAGTCGACAGGCGATGCGCGATCACCAGTGTGGTGCGCCCCTGCATCACACGGTCCAGCGCAGCCTGGATGTGCCGCTCGGATTCGGTATCCAGGGCCGAAGTCGCTTCGTCCAGGATCAGCAATGGCGAGTTCTTCAACAGCGCACGGGCGATGGCCAGGCGTTGGCGCTGGCCACCGGACAGCAACACGCCGTTTTCGCCGATCTGGGTATCGAAGCCCTTGGGCAACTGATCGACGAAATCCTTGGCAAACGCCGCCTCGGCCGCCGCTTCGATGTCGGCACGCGGCGCGCCGGCCAGGTCACCGTAGGCAATGTTGTTGGCGATGGTGTCGCTGAACAAGGTCACATGCTGGTTGACCTGGGCGATGTGTCGACGCAGGTTGAGCAACTTGAAGTCTTCGATTTCCACGCCGTCGAGCAGTATCTCGCCACTGCTGTGGTGGTAGAAGCGTGGAATCAGGCCGGCCAGGGTGGACTTGCCGCTCCCGGAGCGGCCCACCAGCGCGACCATCTGCCCAGGCTCGACGGTGAAGTTGATGTCGCTCAGCACCTGGCGATCGGTACCGGGGTAGGTGAAGCTGAGGTTGCGAACTTCCAGGCGCCCGCTGACCGCATCGCGCTCGACGGTGCCCTTGTCCACTTCCCGCTGCTCGTCGAGCTGCTCGAAGATACTCTCGGCACCGGCCACACCCTTCTGGATGGTCGAACTGACTTCCGACAGCTGGCGAATCGGCTTGGGCAGCAGGCCGGCCAGGGTGATATAGGCCACCATGTCACCTGCCGAGGCGTCGCCACGAAGGTAGAGCACCAGGAACATCAGAACGGCCATGGCAACATAGATCACCAGTTGCAGCAGGGGCGTATAGATGGCGCTGGTGCGGGTCATGCGCAGCTGCTTGTCGGTGTTGCTCTGGCTGGCCTTGAGGAAGCGCTGGCGCTCGTAGGCTTCACCGCCGAAGCTGCGCACCACGCGGTAGCCCTGAATGGTCTCGGACGCCACGTGGGTGACGTCGCCCATGGCAACCTGGATCTTCTTGCTCTGCTTGCGGAATTTCTTGCTGGCACGGCCCACCATGAAGGCGATCAGGGGCAGGATGGCCAGCATCACCAGCGTCAGGCGCCAGTTCATCAGCAGCAGCGAACCGAACAGGAACACCACCGTCATGCCTTCGCGAATGACCACCTTGATGGCATCGGTAGCCGCCCCGGTGACCATGGTCACGTTGAAGGTGATGCGCGAGATCAGGTGCCCGGAGTTGTTCTGGTCGAAGTAGCGGTTGGGCAGGCTCAGCAGGTTATTGAACAGTTGCACCCGCAGGTCATGGACCAGGCCCAGCGAGACCTTGGCCAGGAAGTAGTTGCCCAGAAACGATCCCAGGCCCTGCCAGGCAGCGATGATGATGATCAGCGCCGGCACCGTGTGCAGCAGGTTCAGGTCGCGCAGGTGCGGGACGTTGGGAAACAGCGAGGCATCCGGGTTGGACAGGCCGTCGACGAAATACTTGAGGATGTAGCCCAGCATTGGCTGGGTCGATGCAAAGATCAGAAAGCCCAGGATACTCAGCAGGAACACGCCGATGTAGGGTCGGACATAACCAAGTAGACGGAAATAGATCTTCATGCTCGATGGGCTCTGGGAGCCGTTGGCGTCTGTCATATCACGGAACATGCTGAAAATGGGGTGCTGACTTTACCACACGTTGGCAGCGGCGTCGGACCACTCGGCCCCGCCGCTTACCAGCAGCAATGCGCGCAAAGCTGGGTTAACATTGCCCGTTCTTTCGACCTGGGCCCTCTTTCTCCATGTTCCCAAGCAGCCTACACAACGCCGGCAACCGCTTTTTCGATTTCGTGTGCCTGTGGCTGCTGCCGGCCGGCATGCTGGCGCTGCTCGGTGCCCTGTTCTTCCTGCCCGAACGCAGCCTGCACCACAAGCTGTACTACGGTCTTTTCAGCATTCCGACCTTGCTGGCGCTGTGCGTCCGGCCTCGTGAACTGAAAACCCTGTTTCGTGAACCGCTGCTGTGGCTGTTCGTGGCCTTCGCCGGCTACGCCATCCTCAGCCTGAGCTGGTCACCCTCGCCGGCGCAGGCGGACAACCTGATCAAGCGGCCCCTGCACACCCTGATGCTGTTCCTGGGCACCGGGCTGATGCTGCGTTACCGACCCGAGGCGCTCAAGGGGCTGTTCCTGGGCGCTGCGCTGCTGGCGCTGCTGGCCACGCTGCGGGACCTGACCACGTTCATGCTCACCTACACCCCGGGCAGCCGGCTGATCGGGGCCGGCGCTCTGGACAACCCGCTGCTCAGCTCGCACCTGTACGGTTTCTTCGGGACCTACTGGCTATGGATGGCGGTCAACGGCAAGCGGGCGCTGACCGTGTCGCTGTGCATGGCGGCCTTTGCGGTCATGTTCGCCGCGGTGGTGGCCACCGGTTCCCGCACGCCCCTGGTGGCCATGACCCTGGCGGTGAACTGGATCGCCCTGCTCTGCCTGGACCGTCGCTCGATCCCCCTGTTCCTGGCCGCCCCGCTGTTCATCGTCGCGGTGCTGGTGGTGGACCCGCAGTTGATCATGGCGCGCGGCGACTCGTACCGTTTCGATATCTGGCGCATTACCTGGGACCTGTTCCTCCAGCACCCGCTGATCGGCCATGGCTACGACGCGCCCCTGTCCATCGATGTCGGGGTGGGCTATCTGCTGAGCGAGCCCCACAGTTTCGTCATGGGCGTGCTGTATTACGTGGGCATCCTGGGCTTGCTGCCGTGGCTGGGCATGATCGTCTACGCGCTTTACAGCGGCTGGAAGTACCGCACCCACCCTGCCTTGCAGATGGCCTCGGCGCTGCTGGTGTTCGGCATCGGTGCGGGCCTGACCGAGGGCGGCGGTATCCTGTCGCGGCCCAAGGAGCATTGGTTCCTGCTGTGGATACCGCTGGCGCTGGTCGCCGGGCTGAACATCGCCCGCCGGGGTGGCAGGCTGGTGGCGGCCAACCGCGCCCGCTTGAGCGAGGCCCAGGCCAGGCAACTGCATGAGGGTGCTCGCGTCATCGAAGAGGACGGGCTGGGCCCCAAGGTCCTGCTGCTGCAAGATGGCAGCTTCCTGAAGTTGTTCCGCCCGCGCGCCTGGTACACCGCCGGCGCCTTCTACCCCTACGCGCGCCGCTTTGCCAGGAACAGCCAGCAACTGGCACTCGAAGGCATTCCCACGCCCCCCGTCGTGGAACTGCTGAACTACGCCGATGGCACCCAAGGCGTGCGCTACATCCCCCTGGCAGGCCAGACCGTGCGCCAGGCGCTGCAGGCCTGCCCATCGCTGGCAGAGCGCAGGGCCCTGGTGCAGCGTATGGGGCGGTTCATGGGGCGTCTGCACCAGCAAGGCGTCTACTTCCGGTCCTTGCACCTGGGCAACGTACTGCTGATGGACAACGGCGAATTCGGCCTGATCGACCTTGCCGACATGCGCCTGCTGCCTTCGCCGCTGTCGGCGGAGCTGCGCCAGCGCAATTTGCGCCACATGCAGCGCTACACCGAAGACAAGCAGTGGCTGTTCGAGGAAAACGTCCAGGCCCTGCTGGAGGGCTACAGCGCAGCAGCCAGCCAGACCATGAGCCACGCCCTGCGCCAGAAGCTCGAACTGGCCCCGGGAGCGGAACGCTGACATGGGCTATCTGGCGCCGCTGCTCAGTTTCCTGGTGTTCGGCCTTGCCTTGTTGCTGGCAGGGCTGCTGCTGCGCAGCCCTTGGGTGGCGCGCCATCTGGAGCCAGTAGCGGGGCGCTGGGCTACCCTCGATGGCTTGAGGGGCTACTTGGCCCTGGGAGTCTTCATCCACCATGCCGCCATTGCCTGGCATTACCAGCACACCGGCCAGATCAACATGCCTCCCGAGCGCTTCTTCGCCCAGATCGGGCAGGCGAGCGTCGCGCTGTTCTTCATGATCACCGGGTTTCTGTTCTGGAGCAGGCTGGTGCGCCAGGGCCGCGCCTTCGATTGGCGAGCCTTTGCCATTTCCCGCGTCATGCGCCTGTACCCCCTGTATTTCGGCCTGCTGGCTGCGGTGCTTGTGACGGTGTTCTACCTGCAAGGCTGGAAGCTGCTCGACACACCAACCGCCCTGGCACAACAGCTTTCAGCCTGGCTGCTGTTCCACCGCCCCGACATCAACCAGTTGGCCGGCACCGGCAACCTGATCTCGAACGTGACCTGGACCCTTAACTACGAAATCTACTTCTACCTGGCCCTGCCGTTGCTGGGCCTGATGTTCGTCTACCGCGGTACGCTCTTGAGGGCCATTGCCTGCGTGATAGCCCTGTACCTGCTGGCAAAGCTTGTGGGCTGGGAACATGCGCTGAAAAAGAAATACCTGATGAGCTTTGCAGGCGGCATTGCGGCGGTTTACTGGGTACGCAGCCCGGCACTGGTGCAATGGGCCAAGGGCAGGTACGGCACCTGGGTGGCCATCGGCCTGCTGGTGCTGGTGATGACGGCGCTGCACAAGACCTTTGCGGTGTTCCCGCTGCTGCTGCTGAGCCTCGTGTTCTGCATCATCGTCTCAGGCAACGACCTACTGGGCGCCCTGGCCCTGCGCAGTGCCCGCTGGCTAGGCGAAATCAGCTATAGCCTGTACCTGCTCCACGGGCTGGTGCTGTGGTGGCTCGCCTATCGCCTCTATCCCTCTTACGGGTTCACCTACGACGACCGCGGGGCGTTCATGGCCGTGATCGCCGTCGCCTGCACCGTGTTGGTGGTCGTGAGTAGCGCCACGTTCCTCCTACTGGAAAAGCCGGGTATCGCCCTGGGCAAGCGCCTGGCCCAGCGCCCGCAGGCCAAGCCTGGGAACCTGAAGTCAGGCTCGACCCACCAGGCCTGAGGCGCGCCGCTCGGCATAGGCGAGAAACGCCTGGATGTCATCGCTGCACAGTTTGCCCACCACATGGGCAATCTCGGCAGGTGGCCAGTCCCACCAGGCGCTGGCCAGCAGTTGCTCTCGCACCGCTTCCGGAAATCGCCAGCGCACGATGCTGGCCGGGTTGCCGCCGACCACCGCGTAAGCGGGCACATCCCGGGTCACCACGGCCCCAGCGGCCACGATGGCCCCGCTGCCAATGCTAACCCCCGACAGGATCGTGCAGTTGGAGCACAGCCATACGTCGTTTCCGATGGTCACGTCACCGCGGCTGAAGGCATAGCCCTCGATGGCCGATGCCTCGGGCAGCATGGCCGGGAATGGGTAAGTGGTTACCCAGTCGGCCCGATGATGCCCGCCCAGGAAAATCTGCACGCCTTCGGCAATCGAGCAATAGGCGCCGATGCGCAGCGTCGTCCCCTCCTGCCAGTCGTGTACCTCGGGCACGCCATAGCTGCCCACGCCGAAAGCGTACTGGGGGTAACGCGCGGCAAATCGCGCCTGCCCGCGCTCGATGGCCGGCAGCTTGCGAATCGCCCGCTTGGCCCGTTTTTCCCGGTAGCGCGAGAGCCAGCCCATGCCCTTCAGCCCTTTTCCAATGGCGAGAAGAACAATCGCCCCAGCCCGCGCCAGGTCTTGCGCGTATAGGCGCGCAGTGGAATCTGCGCCAGCAGTTCGCGGGCCAGCTTGCGATCACGGTTGGCCACCTTGAGGAACATCGAATTCAGCGCCTTGAACTTGACCTGTTCATAGGCCGGATGATCCTTGAACTTGGCATAGGTGCGCAGGATATTGTCGATCATGAACCGGTGGTTCTTGTACGAGTTGCTGGCATGCTTGCGGTAGCGCGCCATGACCACGCTCAGGCCATCGATGAAGTATCCGGCGTGGGTCACCTTCAGCTCGATCAGCAGGTCTTCCAGGCGGATATCCGGGTCGAAGCCGCCCACCTTCTGCAGTGCCTCGCGGCGGATCAGCAGCGTGGGCGCAGGTGGGTAGGGTTTGCGCTCCAGGAACATGTCCTCGAAGTCCAGGCGCCTGAACGGGACCTCGCGGCGCTGCCGCGCTTCGGGGAACAGCTCACCCTGGGAATCGATGAGCTCGATGTTGCCAGCGCAGATACCCACTTCGGGCTTGTCGGCCATGTACTGGACCTGGATCGCGATGCGGTCCGGCATCATGATGTCGTCGGAACCAAACGGCGCGATCAGCGTGCCCTTGGCCCGCGCAATGGCCTCGTTGAGCGTGTGGGTCAGGCCTTTGTTGCGCTGCACGCGAAAATCGAAACCGTGCTGCGCTTGCAGACGCTCGATACGCTCGACGCTGTCATCGGTAGAGCCGTCGTCCACCACCAGCAGCTCGATGTGCGGGTAGGTCTGGTTCAGCACGCTGAGAATGCTCTGCTCGATGTATGGGCCATGGTTGTACGATGCGATGATCACCGTGACCAGGGTTGGGTCCGCACTCATTTCGGCTCCTTCGCAGCCAAGCCCGACTCGATCAGCGCCAGGTATTGCTGACGGAATACGTCGATGTCGTGGTGTTGATTGAGGTAGTGATAGGCCTGCTCGCCCTTGGCGTGCAACGCCGCGTCATCCAGCGCCAGGTAGCGGTCCAGGGCTGTGGTCAGGCTGGCAACGTCCGCAGGCTTGACCACCTCGCCGCCCGCGCCGGTGATCAGCGGCAACATTGCCGGCACGTCGCTGGCGATGACCGGCAAACGCCCGCTCATGCCTTCGAGCAGGGCAAGGCCCAGACCTTCGGCCAGCGATGGCATGGCCCAGATGTCGAACGCACGGACATAGCGCAGGGCGTTGTCACGAAAGCCCAGCAAGTGCGCCCTGCCCGTCAGCCCCAGGCGATCGATCTCGGCCTGCAGGCGCGCCTGCTCACGACCCGCCCCGATGATCGCCAGTTGCGCGGTGGGGTACTTGTCCTTCAAGGCGGCAAACGCCTGGATCAGGTAGGTATGGCCCTTGACCGGCACCAGGCGGCCCAGCGCCCCGACCATGCGAACGTTCTGGGCCAGGCCAAGTTGTGTGCGGGCCTCGGCCTTGTTCAGCTGCAACGCCTGGGCCTGATCCGTGTCGATGGCATTGGTGATGGCATGGGTGTTGGCATCGGTGAAACCGCACTTGCAGTCCAGCAGGTATTGCTTGACTGCCGGCGACACACCCACGAACTGCCAATGCCCGTCGATCAGGCGCTGGGTCTGACGACGGCGATAGGTGCGGTCGTACTCGCCAAAGCCATGGGAAATGCCGATGCACAACGGGATCTTCAACCAACGGTTGAGTTGCAACAGCATGTTCACAGGCTTGAAGCGGTTGCAGATCACCACGTCGAAGCGTTCGCGTCGGCAAAACCGGTAGAGCTGCCACAGCGCCTTGAGGCGCATGCCCTTGAGCGCACCGTCGCTGAAGTCGAAGTACACCGAATGGTCGGCGCGACTGACCGGTTGGCCAGGCGCAGGCCGGCCCTTGAGAAAGGCCATGGTCGTTTCGAACCGATCCGCTGGCAGCGCCTTGAAGATCTGTTCGGCCAGGTCGGCAAAATCGTGCTGCTTGATGTTGTAGTCCGGTTGCAGTTGCAGGACTTTGAAACGCTTCATACGTTTTCCCGATGTACACCCTGGTGGCGGTCCGTCAGAACCCAGAACAGCTCGTGGCGACGCACGGCCTTGCGGAAAAATTCGTTCTCGCCGTAAGGCGAACTGCGCCGGCCTGCCAACCAGCGCTGGATCACTCGGCGAACTCGGCGCTTGAAGGGCGGGCGGGGCTGCAGGTCGTGCATCATGCCCAATGCCATGGCCTTGTCATGTTGCAGTGAGCGGTCCAGCACCAGGGTGCAAGGGCGCCCGACCGACAACTCACTGGTGACCGGCGGCAAGGCCACGCCTGCACCGCTGTCGCCCATGGGCCAGCGGTCGTTGTCGTGCAGGTGATTGGCATAGCCCAGCAGGATCTCGGGTTGCCACTGCAGGCCCTGCAACGCTTCCTGCAGGGCTTGCTGGGCAGCCACGTGGTCAGGATGCGGATCGAGCACCGGGTGCGGCATCACGATCACTTCCGGGCGCGCCTGTAGTACCAACGCGCGCACGTCGGCCAGCAGGTTCTGCCAGGTCGGAACGCCGTCGTCGCCCGGCAAAGGCAGCGCGTTGAGGGTACGGAAGGGGCGCGTATCGGTCATGTCCGCCTCGCGCGAGCCGAAGGGGGTGGTCGGTGCCTGCCGCATGGCGGGCAATTGCAGGCAGAAGTAGCCCAACTGCACGCAGCGCTCTTGCGCAACGCCCGCCCAGCGAGGCACCGCGATACTGTCCCAGGCCCGCAAGCGCCCTTTGAGGCGCGCAGCCTCGGCAGATGACAGGCCCATGGCCTGGTAGTGCTCGGCCTCGATTTCGCCAGCGGTCAGGGTCACGATCCAGGCTTCGTCTGCCTGGCTGTACAGGCCGTAGGCGGCGAGTTCGGCATCATCGGCATGGGGCGCGATGACCATCACCCGCTTGCGACGCAGGTCTGGCTGCTGGAACATCCACAGGCGCGGCTGGCCCACCAGCCGGCAGAAGCGCCCGCGCAAGGTGATCTGGCCTTGACGCAGCGCCGTGTCGAGCCCAGTCAGGTTGAGGTAGCGCTTGCCGCGAACACCGCGTTCGAACACCTGCAGGTCTTTGCCGCCTGCGCCTTCGATGTACACCCCGGGGTCGAAAAACCTGCCCAGCAGGGCGCAACGCAGTTCAACCTGCAGCACCCATGTTGCACCTTCAGCGACGGGCGCTGCGGGTAATTGCAAACGGCCGCCCTGCAGGCTTACGCCCATCACTTCATCGGCCCCATCGAAGGCATAGGTGTAGTCATCGGCCGGGGTGTAGAACAGGTGGTCGGCCAGCCACGCCTCGTGGGCTACCCACAGCAGCGGCAGGAGCAACAACGGCAGCCACCAGATGAACGCACCCAGCGCAATCAACGCCACCAGGGCCACCAGCAGCCCGAGGCGCTTGTTGCGCCGATGGCGCTTTAGCAACTGCTGCTTGCGGCTCACGCCTGGTACACCGGCACGGGGTGGCACCAGCGGTCCTTGTACTCGCGGTCGGCCCGGCCGAACGAGAACCGCAATGGCTTGTTGCGCGCGCGGGCGTCCTCCCAGGCGGCCTGGGTATTAAGGAAGCTCAGCACGCTGCCGGGGCTGAACGCCTTGGTCTCAGGGTCGACGCCGCCATTGACGTATTCGACGCTGATCCACTCAGGCGCCTCGACGCGGTACACCAGCTGGATGGCGATAGGCTTGTCATCGAGCAGCAAGACTGAGCCGATCAGCAGGTCCCGCAGGCGCTCGATCACTTCGCCCATGCGCTCGGCACCAGTGGCTGCAAACCCCCAGCGGCGCTGGAAAAGGTCGCAATACATGGCGGCGACAGTAGCGGCATCGAAGTCGCTGATCGGCCGCACCACGCCACCGGCTTCTTCCAGCAACCGCAGTTCACGGCGCTGGTTGTAACGGAATTTCTTCGACAGGTCTTCTGGCGCACGGGCCATCGCCAGCTGTTCTTTCTGCGCCTTGAGGCCGACAAAGCGGCCCTGGTTCAGTTCGGACAGGTAGCGTGCGCCATGGCGCAGCGGCGCGGCGGCGTCGGCTGCCGCAGGCAGGATGATTTCGGCATTGCCCAGGTCGAACAATGCCTTCTTGCCGCTGCGCTTGAGTACGTCCTTGGACAGCGCCAGGTGACGCCCCCAGGTGGGGATGGCCGCCTTGAGCTCGCCGGCCTGGTGCCAGGCCAGGTAACGCACGGGGATCTGCGCCAGGTCCGCCAACTGCGAGACCACCAGGGGATGGGTGGCGACACTACCGCCGAAACGCGCCCAGGCCTGGGCATAGGTCTGCGCATCGATGACTTGCCAGCCACGCTCGCGCAGGGCTTTTACATGATTGAACATCAGGCCCCCACCAACGCGCGAACCTGGGGCAGTTGCCAGAAGGTGTCGCGCACCGCCTGGTCCGAGAAACGCTCGCGCAGGCGTTCGAGCATATGCTCGGCGCACACCTGGCGTTGCGAGTCGTCCAGCGCGGCCATGCGTTCGAGGCCTTGCGCCAGCTGGCTGGCATCGCCCAGGGGGAACAGCATGCCGACACCTTCGACCACTTCCCGCGCACCGCCACAGGCCGTGGCCAACACCGGGACGCCAGCGACCATAGCTTCGAGCAGGACCATGCCGAAGGGCTCATGATCGGAACTCAAGGCGAACACGTCGAAGGCCTGGAAATAGCGACGCGCATCGGGCACCTGCCCCAGGAAGTCGACCTGATCGGCAATGCCCAGCTCGCGGGCCAGGGCCTTTAGCTTGGATTCCAGGCGGCCCTTGCCCAGGATGGCCAGGCGCGCACCGACCGGCAATGCCGGCAACGCCTGGGCAAAGCCGCGCAGTAAGGTGGCCTGGTCCTTGTCTGGGTGCAACCGACCGACATTGCCCACCACCCAGGCCTGCGCATCCAGCCCCAAGGCTTCGCGTGCCTCGGCACGCGGCACCAGGGCGGCCTGAAGGGTGGCGATGTCGATGCGGTTGTACAGCGTCTGGATGCGGTCGGCGGGCCACTGCGCCAGGCAGCGGCGCATGTCGTCGCGCACCGCGTCGGATACACCCAACAGGCTCAAGCGCTTGCTGAACAGGTTGGCGAACAGGCGCCGGCCTTTGCGCTCATAGTCGCCAAAGGCGTGGTGCACGCCTATCACCGGTAACCGGGTCCCGAGCAAGGCGACGTAGATCGGTTTGAAGCGGTGAGCGATGCAGAACGCGAAGTTGCGCTGGGCCGCGATCTTGCGCAACGCCCGGATCGCGCCGAGCTTCAGGCCACGGACCGCCTTGGAGCTGAATTCCAGAAACAGCACTTCATCCGACCCACAACCAGCCGCCACCTGCGGGTCGGCTGCACCGGTCAGGAACACGGTCGTGACCTTGTAGCCGCTGCCCTCGAACAGGCTGGCGTATTGACGGGCACAATCGAGGAAAGGCCCGTCATAGCCATGGCAGAACTGCAGGATGCGCGGTTCAGAGCGGCTGTTCATAGGCGGCAGCGCCGTCCTTGACGACAAGGATATCTTCCATGATCAGGTACTGCAGATCGGAGCCGAAGAACATGTTCAAGGCATCGGTCGGCGAGCAGATCATCGGCTCACCCCGGCGGTTGAGCGAGGTGTTCAGCGAGACGCCGTTGCCAGTCAACGTTTCCAGCGCCTTCATCATGTCGTAGTAGCGCGGGTTGTACTCGCGCTTGAGCACCTGGGCACGGGACGTGCCGTCTTCATGGACCACCTCCGGCACGCGGCTTTTCCACTCCTCGGCCACTTCGAAGGTGAAGGTCATGAAGGGCGCCGGGTGGTCGACCTTGATCATCTGCGGGGCGACCGTATCGAGCATCGACGGGCAGAAGGGTCTCCAGCGTTCGCGGAACTTGATCTGCTCGTTGATGCGGTTGGCCACGCCCGGCACGCTCGGGCAACCGATGATCGAGCGGCCACCCAAGGCACGCGGGCCGAACTCCATGCGGCCCTGGAACCAGGCCACCGGGTTGCCATCGACCATGATCTTGGCGATGCGCTGCGGCATGTCGTCTAGCTTGCGCCATTTCGGCGCGTTGGGGTGACGGGCGCAGGCTGCGATCACATCTTCGTTGGAGTAGGACGGGCCGAGGTAGACGTGCTCCATCTTCTCGACCGGCACGCCGCGGGCGTGGGACACGTAGGCGGCCGCCCCCACTGCCGTACCGGCATCGCCGGAGGCTGGCTGCACGAACAGCTCCTTCACGTCGGGACGGGCGATGATCTTCTGGTTGAGCTTCACGTTCAGCGCACAACCGCCGGCGAAGGCCAGCTTGCCGGTTTCGCGCAGGGTGTCGCCCAGGTAGTGGTCGATCATCTGCAGGGCGATCTTCTCGAACAGCGCCTGCATGCTGGCTGCGTAATGGATGTACGGCTCGTCAGCGATGTCGCCTTCGCGCTTGGGCCCCAGCCATTCGATCAACTTGGGCGAGAAGTAGAAGCCCTTGCCTTTCTCTTTGTAGCGGCGCAAGCCAATGACGTTGGCGTAGTCGGTGTTGATCACCAACTCGCCGTTTTCGAAACTGGCCAAGCGCGAGAAGTCATATTTGCTGGCATCGCCATAGGGCGCCATGCCCATGACCTTGAATTCGCCGTCGAGCATTTCGAACCCGAGGAATTCGGTGATTGCGCCGTACAGGCCACCCAGCGAATCCGGATCGAAGAACTCCTTGATCTTGTGGATCTTGCCGTTCTCGCCGTAGCCGAAGAAGGTGGTGGCGTACTCGCCTTTGCCGTCAATGCCCAGGATCGCGGTCTTTTCCTTGAAGCCCGAGCAGTGGTAGGCGCTGGAGGCATGAGCCAGGTGATGTTCCACGGGCTCGATCGTGACCTTTTTCGGGTCGAAGCCCAGCTGTTCCAGGCACCAGACGATCTTCTTGCGGTAGCGCTTGTAGCGGCGGTTGCCCATCAGAATCGCGTCGAGGGCGCGGTCCGGTGCGTACCAGTAGCGTTTGGCGTAGTGCCAGCGCGCCTTGCCGAACAGGCTGATGGGCGCGAACGGGATGGCGATGACATCGACGTCGGAGGGCTTGATACCGGCTTGTTCCAGGCAGAACTTCGCCGATTCGTAGGGCATGCGGTTTTTCGCATGCTTGTCGCGCACGAAACGCTCTTCTTCGGCGGCGGCAATCAGCTTGCCGTCGATGTACAGGGCCGCGGAAGGGTCATGGCTGAGGGCGCCGGACAGGCCAAGAATCGTCAATGCCAAGGGATAGGCCTCTTCATTCGGTAAAGATGCGCCAGCAGCCTGGTGGGCGGGTGGCGGCTAAAAGGCGGGATTATAACGCAAAGCGCAGCGTACGCATGCCTCTGCAAAGGCTACGCCTTTGGCCAGGGCACAAACTCTACAAACACGGCAATCCCGCAGCTCACCCATCACGCGGTCACTGGCGCGGCCTAGCCGGGGCGGCCGCAATGGGCCCGTCAGCGACCGCCAGGCCTCATTCGGCGATCAGCCAATCCATGCGGTAGCTGCCCTCGGTCTGCGCCAATTCCCGGGCTAGCCAAGGCAGCAGTTCCTTGAGCTCATCTTCCAGCCCCCAAGGCGGGTTGGCGATGGCCAGCCCGGATCCATTGAGGCCCTGCGGGCTGTCCTGGTGATGCACATACAGCTCGACACGCAACAGCTTGGGCGCGCCAGTGCTGGTGAGGTCCTGATAGAAACGGGTCAGCGAGCGCTGGTCCTTGATCGGGTACCAGATGGCCACCACCGTCTGGCGCATCCGACCAATGGCTTCCTTCATCGCAGCCGTGCAACGCTTCAGCTCATCAGCCTGCTCGAACGGCGGGTCGATGAGCATGACCGCGCGCTTCTCCTGCACGGGCAACAAGGCTCGCGGCACGTGCCAGCCCTCGCCCAGGTGCACGAACACGCGCGGATCCTTCTTCATGTTTTCCTTGAGCAGCGGCCCGTCCTCGGGGTGCTTCTCGTTGAGCAAGGCGCGGTCCTGCTGGCGCATCAGGCGACGCGCCAATTCAGGGGATCCTGGGTAGTAGCGCAGCTCGCCATCGGCATTCAGGCGCTTGATGACGCGCAGGTAATCGGCGGTCATGGCCGGCAGGTCATCACGGTTCCACAAACGCGCGACCCCCTCGAGGTACTCACCGGTTCGGCTCGCCTGATCACCCTTGAGGTCGTACAGCCCCAGCCCGGCATGGGTGTCGAGGTAGGCGAATGGTTGCTCCTTGCGCGACATCAGGGCGATGAGGCGGGTCAGCACGATATGTTTGAGAACGTCGGCATGGTTGCCGGCATGGAAGGCGTGACGATAGTTCATGGCAACTCCTGCGCAGGACGCAAGTTTACCCTGCCTGGCAAACGACGTCAGGCCTGACGGTCGCCAGAAAACAACGAACCCGCCACCGCAGTGCTGCACGAACCCTCAAAGGCCGTGCGGACACTGCTGGGCGGGTCCGGCTTTCAGCTAGCAGCGAACCTTAGCGGCTGTCACTTGTCAGCGTGATAAGCCGCATCAGCCGTTTCGAAGCGGCTGACCATCGCCTGCGATGGGCGGCCCAGCTTGCTCACCAGGACGATTGCGATGCTGGCGAACAGGAAGCCAGGGATGATTTCGTACAGGCCCATGGTGTCGAAGCTTTTCCACAGGATCACGGTCAGTGCACCCACCACGATACCGGCCAGCGCACCATTGCGCGTCATGCCCTTCCACAGCACCGAGATCAGCACGACAGGGCCGAATGCAGCACCGAAGCCGGCCCAGGCATAGGCCACCAGGCCCAGCACGCGGTTTTCAGGATTGGCAGCCATGGCAATGGCGATCAAGGCCACGGCCAGTACCATCAGACGACCGACCCACACCAGTTCTCGCTGGGAGGCATTCTTGCGCAGGAAGGCCTTGTAGAAGTCTTCGGTCAGCGCACTCGAGCACACCAGCAGTTGGCAACTCAAGGTACTCATCACCGCCGCCAGGATGGCCGACAGCAGGACGCCGGCGACCCACGGGTTGAACAGGATCTTCGCCAGCTCGATGAATACGCGCTCGTGGTTTTCATTCACTGGCCCGGCCACCTCAGGGTGGGCCGAGAAATAGGCGATGCCGAAGAAACCGACGGCGCAGGTACCGGCCAGGCACAGGATCATCCAGGTCATGGAGATGCGGCGCGCCTTGGCGATGGACTTCACCGAATCGGCGGCCATGAAGCGCGCCAGAATATGGGGCTGACCGAAGTAACCCAGGCCCCAACCCATCAGCGAGATGATCCCGATGAAGCTGGCACCTTTGAGCAGGTCGAAGTGAGCCGGGTTGACGGCTTCGATGGCGGCGAAGGTCTGGTCGAAGCCACCGGTGGAGATCAACACGATCACCGGTGTCAGGATCAACGCAAAGATCATCAGCGACGCCTGGACGGTATCGGTCCAGCTCACGGCCAGAAAGCCGCCAATGAAGGTGTAGGCGATAGTGGCCGCAGCCCCTGCCCACAGCGCTGTCTCGTAAGACATGCCGAAGGTGCTTTCGAACAGGCGGGCACCGGCCACGATGCCAGACGCACAATAGATGGTGAAGAACACCAAGATGACGATGGCCGAGATGATTCGCAGCAGGCCAGACTTGTCTTCGAAACGGCTGGAGAAATAGTCCGGCAGGGTGAGCGCATCGCCGTTGTGCTCGGTCTGCACGCGCAGGCGACCGGCAACGAACAGCCAGTTCAGGTAGGCGCCGACGGTAAGGCCGATGGCGATCCAGACTTCGGACAGCCCTGCGAAATAGATGGCGCCGGGCAGGCCCATCAGCAGCCAACCACTCATGTCGGACGCACCGGCCGACAACGCGGTGACCACGCTGCCAAGGCTGCGACCGCCAAGGATGTAGTCGGAAAGGTTCTTGGTGGCGCGGTAGGCAGCGAAGCCGATCAGCACCATTGCTGCGATGTAGATCACGAATGTGATCGTTAACGGATTACCCATGTGTTGGCCCTGGCGTTTGTTGTTATCTCATGCGCACCCACATCGTTGGTGGTTGCACCCAGGCGGCAGATGCTATTCAACAACATAAATCCGGTGCAACCATTTTTCACTGTGAAGTTGCACCCAAGTATGCTTTTTCAGACAAAGCCCCGTTTTTGCTCCCTAATGAAGCAGGCGCTGCCCTTTTATAGAACAAAATCTTGCCGACTTGACGCTTTGACCCTCACTAAAAACGACAGCCTGACGAGTTGCACCTTATTCGCGACATTTTAGGGTTGCACCTGGTTGCACCCGCGTTTTCCTACAGATAATCTTGTCGCCAGCTTAAGCCGCACTCGTGGCAATAATGAGGATAAGAAATGGCGACGACCACCCTTGGGGTCAAACTCGACGACCCTACCCGTGAACGACTCAAGGCCGCTGCGCTGTCCGTGGACCGCACGCCGCATTGGTTGATCAAGCAAGCGATCTTCAGCTACCTGGAGAAGCTCGAGGGTGGCGCGACCCTGACCGAAATCAGTGGCCAGGCCCTGGGCCTGAGCGATGAAGCCGGCGATGTACAGCCCGAGCAAGGTCACCAGAGCTTCATGGAATTCGCCGAAAGCATCCTGCCGCAGTCGGTCCTGCGCTCGGCCATTACCGCAGCCTACCGCCGGCCCGAGCAGGAAATGGTGCCGATGCTGCTGGAGCAGGCGCGCCTGAGCGCTCCGCTTGCCGACGCGGCCAACAAGATGGCTGCCGGCATCGCCGAGAAGCTGCGCAACCAGAAGAGCACCGGTGGCCGGGCCGGCATCGTTCAAGGCCTGCTGCAGGAATTCTCGTTGTCTTCGCAGGAAGGTGTGGCGCTGATGTGCCTGGCCGAAGCGCTGCTGCGCATCCCCGACAAAGGCACCCGCGATGCCCTGATCCGCGACAAGATCAGCACCGGCAACTGGCAGCCGCACCTGGGCAACAGCCCGTCGCTGTTCGTCAACGCCGCCACCTGGGGCCTGTTGCTGACGGGCAGGCTGGTAAGCACCCACAACGAATCCGGGCTGACCTCCTCGCTGACCCGTATCATCGGCAAGAGCGGCGAGCCGATGATCCGCAAGGGCGTGGACATGGCCATGCGCTTGATGGGCGAGCAGTTCGTCACCGGCGAAACCATCGCCGAAGCACTGGCCAATGCCACACGCTTCGAGTCCAAGGGCTTCCGTTATTCCTATGACATGCTCGGTGAAGCAGCACTCACCGAGCATGATGCCCAGAAGTACCTGGCATCCTATGAGCAAGCCATCCACTCGATCGGCAAGGCTTCCAACGGCCGTGGCATCTATGAAGGCCCGGGCATCTCCATCAAGCTCTCGGCCCTGCACCCACGCTACAGCCGTGCCCAGTACGAGCGGGTGATGGAAGAGCTGTACCCGCGCCTGCTGTCCCTGACCCTGCTGGCCAAGCAATACGACATCGGCCTGAACATCGATGCCGAGGAAGCCGATCGCCTTGAGCTGTCCCTGGACCTGCTCGAGCGCCTGTGCTTTGAGCCCGCGCTGGCCGGCTGGAACGGTATCGGCTTCGTGATCCAGGCGTACCAGAAGCGCTGCCCGTATGTAATCGACTACGTGATCGACCTGGCCAAGCGCAGCCGCCACCGCCTGATGATCCGCCTGGTAAAAGGTGCCTACTGGGACAGCGAGATCAAGCGCGCCCAAGTCGAAGGCCTGGAGGGCTACCCGGTTTACACCCGCAAGGTCTACACCGACGTGTCGTACGTGGCCTGCGCGCGCAAGCTGCTGGCTGTGCCCGAGGCTATCTACCCGCAGTTCGCCACGCACAACGCCCACACCCTGTCGGCCATCTACCAGATCGCCGGGCAGAACTACTACCCCGGCCAGTACGAGTTCCAGTGTCTGCACGGCATGGGTGAGCCGCTGTACGAACAGGTGGTCGGCAAGATCGCCGACGGCAAGCTGAACCGCCCTTGCCGCGTGTATGCGCCGGTCGGCACCCACGAAACCCTGCTGGCCTACCTGGTTCGCCGCCTGCTGGAAAACGGCGCGAACACCTCGTTCGTCAACCGCATCGCCGACCAGTCCATTTCCATCCAGGAACTGGTCGCCGACCCTGTTACCAGCATCGAGCGCATGGGTACCCAGGAAGGCCGCATCGGCTTGCCACACCCCCGCATTCCGCTGCCACGTGACCTGTACGGCACCGAGCGGGCCAACTCCGCAGGCATCGACATGGCCAACGAACACCGCCTGGCTTCGCTGTCCTGCGCCATGCTGGCCACCGCCAACAACGACTGGAAAGCCGGTCCGCTGCTGGCCTGCACCGCCAGTGACAGTGCGGCAACGCCGGTGCTGAACCCTGCCGATCACCGCGATGTGGTCGGCCACGTTCAGGAAGCGACCGTTGCAGACGTCGACAATGCCATCCAGTGCGCACTCAACGCAGCGCCCATCTGGCAGGCCACCCCGCCAGCCGAGCGCGCCGCCATCCTGGAACGCACGGCCGACCTGATGGAAGCCGAGATCCAGCCCCTGATGGGTCTGTTGATCCGCGAAGCCGGCAAGACCTTTGCCAACGCCATTGCCGAAGTGCGCGAAGCCGTCGACTTCCTGCGCTACTACGCCGTCCAGGCGCGCAACGACCTGAGCAACGATGCCTACCGCCCATTGGGCCCTGTGGTGTGCATCAGCCCATGGAACTTCCCGCTGGCGATCTTCACTGGCCAGGTAGCCGCAGCCTTGGCCGCCGGCAACCCAGTATTGGCCAAGCCTGCCGAGCAAACCCCGCTGATCGCCGCCCAGGCCGTGCGCCTGCTGCTGGAAGCAGGCATTCCGGAAGGTGTCCTGCAACTGCTGCCGGGCCGCGGCGAAACCGTCGGTGCTGGCCTGGTGGGTGACGAGCGCGTCAAGGGCGTGATGTTCACCGGCTCCACCGAAGTGGCGCGTCTGCTGCAACGCAACGTGGCCGGCCGCCTGGACAACCAGGGTCGCCCAGTGCCACTGATCGCCGAAACCGGCGGCCAGAACGCGATGATCGTCGACTCCTCGGCACTGACCGAGCAGGTGGTGATCGATGTCGTGTCCTCGGCCTTCGACAGTGCCGGCCAGCGTTGCTCCGCGCTGCGCGTACTGTGCCTGCAGGAAGACTCCGCCGACCGCGTGATCGAGATGCTCAAGGGCGCCATGGCCGAAAGCCGGCTCGGTTGCCCGGATCGCCTGGCCGTGGACATCGGCCCGGTGATCGACGCTGAAGCCAAGGCTGGCATCGAGAAGCACATCCAGGGCATGCGCGAGAAAGGCCGCTCGGTCTATCAGGTGGCGATTGCCGACAGCGCCGAAATCAAGCGCGGCACCTTCGTGATGCCAACCTTGATCGAACTGGACAGCTTCGACGAGCTCAAGCGCGAGATCTTCGGCCCAGTACTGCACGTAGTGCGCTACAACCGCCGCAACCTGGACCAGTTGATCGAACAGATCAACAATTCGGGCTACGGCCTGACCCTGGGTGTGCACACGCGTATCGACGAAACCATTGCCAAGGTGGTCGAGTCGGCCCATGCCGGCAACCTGTACGTCAACCGCAACATCGTCGGTGCCGTCGTAGGCGTACAGCCGTTCGGTGGCGAAGGCTTGTCGGGCACTGGCCCCAAAGCCGGCGGCCCGCTGTACCTGTACCGCCTGCTGTCGACCCGCCCGGCGGACGCCATCGGCAGCCACTTCCAGCACCAGGACGGCGAAGCCAAGCCAGACCGCGCGCTGCACGAGCAGCTTGTCAAGCCGCTCCATGCGCTGAAGGCCTGGGCCGAGAGCAATCAGCTGTCCGACCTCGCCGTGCTGTGCAGCCAGTTCGCCAGCCAGTCGCAGAGCGGTATCGCCCGTCTGCTGCCAGGCCCGACTGGCGAGCGCAACACTTACACCATCCTGCCGCGCGAACACGTGCTGTGCCTGGCGGACAACGAAACCGACCTGCTGGCGCAGTTCGCTGCCGTGCTGGCGGTAGGCAGCTCGGCGGTGTGGGCCGACGGCGAACCAGGCAAGGCCCTGCGCGCCCGCCTGCCACGCGAACTGCAGGCCAAGGTGAAGCTGGTACCGGACTGGAGCAAGGACGAAGTGGCGTTCGATGCCGTGATCCATCACGGCGATTCGGACCAGCTGCGCAGTGTCTGCCAGCAGGTGGCCAAGCGTGCCGGGGCGATTGTCGGCGTACACGGCTTGTCCAGCGGCGATCATCAGATTGCACTGGAGCGCCTGGTGATCGAGCGTGCGGTGAGTGTGAACACTGCGGCGGCTGGGGGTAACGCCAGCTTGATGACCATTGGCTGAGGCTGAGGGTTGTTGAAGAAAAAGGGAGAGCTTCGGCTCTCCCTTTTTTATGGAGTGCATGACTTGAGGCTGGGGATGGGCAGACAGTCTCACATTCCCCCTTTGCAGCGCCGGAGACCGAACGCCGCCCGTGGCATCGGCCACACTATCTTTCCAGGATAGGCGATCCAGAGGTACGCCAAAGCCGCCAGATACTCCATCCCTTAATCGCCTCTGAGGCAATTAACAACCCAACCCATATCCAGCTATTGATGCCAGCAACTACCATAGGCAAGAGCAAAACCACCGAAATTGAAGGAACAATGAAGAACAATCTGAATGGCATCTGCACCACCGCCAAAAACACCGCGAATTTTTGATACTTGAAAAAACTCACACATGTAACAATAACTGAAAGCTGTAAAAACAGCCCGATCCAAATCAAAAATCCTGGACCACCCCAACTCCGCACCACTTCAAGACCACTGTTCAAATCTGACCAAAAAGGTATTGCGCCTCGGGCGACACTACGCAAGATGTACAAAACAATATAAAAAGCATCCATACCTGCCCAAAACAAGTATATAGATCGTTGCTTATTCATATTTGAGACCATCAATAGGCGCTCCCTCTATACTCATACTCCTCGTCAGGCACCACAGGACGCCAGTGCCAAGACTGCCCCGTGATCGCCCATGCATCGTCAGCCTGTACATAGTTCTGCGTTATCTGTCGTACATCGCCATATCGATGTATAGCCGATAACCTGACGAAACTCCGCTCATTTTCACCCAACGGTACCCACCTCTGACTTACAAGCCTACGGGTATTGGCATAGTCTTTCCCCTCGCTCGAAAAAATACGCCCCTCATCCCCTCGAGGTCGTAGGAAGTTTCTGCAACGCACGCAGGAAGCTAGCTTCCTGCTGACTTCTCCGAACAAGTCTCAGATGCCTCCAATTCTTCATGCCGTCAGTGGAACATCAGAGCTTGAAAGGTTCCAAGGCTGACAGATGCATGCCTTTTGATCTCACAGGTGCTGCACTATTACTGTTAACACCCGCTTCTCTTGACGCTCACTCAACCCAGCCCCTTCGCCCCGTCAACCAACATCAGACGTTCCAAATACGAGAATCTGTGACTGAACATCATCTGAATCAATCATGGTAGCCAGCCCTGTTCGGCCAATCCTAGACTCGCACCAAGCCCGCTCTAGGACCGCCCCATGCCCGAGACCCTGCTCAGCCCTCGCAACCTGGCCTTCGAGCTCTACGAAGTCCTCGACGCCGAAGCCCTGACCCAACGCCCGCGCTTTGCCGAGCACAGCCGTGAAACCTTCGACGCTGCGCTGACCACTGCGCGCACCATCGCCGAGAAATATTTCGCCCCCCACAACCGCAAAGCTGACGAAAACGAACCGCGCTACGTAGACGGCCGCGCCGAGCTGATCCCCGAGGTCAAGCCTGCTGTCGATGCCTTTCTTGAAGCCGGGTTCCTCAACGCCAATCGCGACTTCGAGGTCGGGGGCATGCAGTTGCCCAGCTTGGTGTCACAAGCCTGCTTTGCCCATTTTCAGGCTGCGAACGCCGGCACCACCGCCTACCCGTTCCTGACCATGGGCGCGGCCAACCTGATCGAGAGCTTCGGCAGCGAAGAACAAAAGCGTCTGTACCTACAACCGATGATCGAGGGCCGCTACTTCGGCACCATGGCCCTGACCGAACCCCACGCCGGCTCATCGCTGGCTGACATCCGCACCCGCGCAGAACCGACCGGTGACGGCAGCTACCGGCTGCGGGGCAACAAGATTTTCATCTCCGGCGGTGACCATGAGCTGTCGGAAAACATCGTGCACATGGTCCTGGCCAAACTGCCGGATGCCCCACCAGGGGTCAAAGGCATCTCGCTGTTCATCGTGCCCAAGTACTTGGTCGAGCCCGACGGCAGCCGGGGCTCGCGCAATGACGTAGTGCTGGCGGGGCTGTTTCACAAGATGGGCTGGCGCGGCACCACATCTACAGCGCTGAACTTCGGCGACAACGGCCAGTGCGTGGGCTATCTGGTCGGCCAGCCACACCAAGGCCTGGCCTGCATGTTCCAGATGATGAACGAAGCACGCATCGGCGTCGGCATGGGCGCGGTGATGCTCGGTTACGCCGGTTACCTGTACTCGCTGGACTATGCGCGGCAGCGCCCACAGGGCCGATCAGCCGACAACAAGGACCCGCAAACCCCGGCCATCCCGATCATCGAGCACACCGATGTCAAAAGGATGCTGCTTGCACAAAAGGCCTATGTGGAAGGCGCTTTCGACCTGGGCTTGTATGCGGCGCGCCTGTTCGACGATACCCACACGGCGCCCGATGAAAACACTCGCCAGCAGGCCCAGGCGCTTCTCGACCTGTTGACGCCCATCGTCAAATCCTGGCCCTCGGCGTATTGCCTGAAAGCGAACGAACTGGCCATCCAGATTCTCGGCGGCCACGGCTACACCCGGGAGTACCCGGTCGAGCAGTATTACCGTGACAATCGCCTGAACCCCATCCACGAAGGGACCGAGGGCATCCAGTCGCTCGATCTGCTGGGCCGCAAGCTGGCCCAGAACGGGGGTGCCGGGCTCAAGCACTTGATGCGCCTGATCGCTGTCACTGGTGAGCGCGCCAGCCATCACCCCAACCTCGACTCGCTGCGCCAGCCACTGGAACAGTTGGTCAATCGCTTGCAAGGTGTCACCCTGGCCCTGCTTGGCGACCTGGCCCAGGGCAAGGTCGCCGGCGCCCTGGCCAACTCGGCCCTTTACCTGAAGGTCTTCGGCCATTGCGTGATTGGCTGGCGCTGGCTGGAACAGGCGATTCATGCCGAACTCGGTCTGCTTCAGCGCGCCGCGGCTGACCGCGACTTCTACCTCGGCAAGCTGCAGGCAGCCCGGTATTTCCTGACCTGCGAAATACCGGGCTGCCATGCAGACCTGGCCTTGCTTGAAGCGCGCGATGACACCAGCTTGAACATGCAACAAGAGTGGTTCTAGAAAACGGCTCAGGCCCGCTCATCGTTGCGGGCACTCCCCTGCTGACGGCACACGTCGAGCGGTACGGGTGATGGCAATGCCAGTGGCGACTATCGCGATACCCAGGTTGGTCGTCCAATGAATGGCATCGCCGAACATCAACGCCGCCCAAATGAGCGTTACAGGGGGTTCCAGGTAAACCAACGCGGACACCCGTGTTGCCGACAGTTTGGTCAAGAGTATCCACAGGCTCAGGTAGGCGATGAAGGTCGAAAACAAGGTCAACCACGCCACCGCCACCCATACCTGAGCACTGCTGGGCAGCTCGATCAGGCGCAACGGCACTCCCGTGACACTGAGCAGTACCAGCGTCGCGCTCGATTGCAGGAAGAGCGGCATCAACAAGCCCTCTTTACTGTGATCCGTGCCCATGACCGACTGTCGCCGTTGGTAAACGGTGGCAATCGATAACGTGATCGCGGCAATCAGCGGCAGCGCATACAGCCATGGCTCGAGCCGAGTTGAAGACAAGCTGTATTCACCAAGAATCACCACACTGACCCCGGCAAACCCGAGTACCAGCCCAAGCCACTCCTGCCTGCCGCTTCGCTCCTGCTGATCCGCACTACCCATCGCCGCCGTGATCAGGGGCTGCAGCGCGCAGATGATGGCGGCTATCCCCGCAGGCAAGCCACCGCGTATGGCAATGTGGACAGGGCTTCATCCGCGATGACAGCCGCCCGCTACCTCTGGCATTGCAGCTAAAGGGCTGTCCCTACCGGGAGGCAGCGGTCCAGGCATTGAAGGCCGAAGGCATTGCGTACCGTATCCTGCTGGAAAGTGCCAACTGGCATGCCGTACTGGCCTGTGTCAAAAGTGGCCTGGCAGTCGGCATCGTCGAGGAGCTCGAAGCCGACGACTCGCTGGTCTTCTTGCATGACCAGGACCTGCCGACGCTTCCGGCGCACGGCATCTACCTGCTGACGGACTCCGCGCACCCTGTGGCAGTACATCTGCACGCAGTGCTCAAGGCTGCGATTCAAAAAGAAGCCGACTCAGAGCTCGCAGCAACGCAAACGCCCGTTAATGCCTGACCAGCATATCAGCAGGCTGCCATAATGACCCGGCATTGCCCGAGCCCGCAGCGCGGCCCGTCTCGGCATTGCCCAGCGCGTGGTTCCAGGGAGCCACCGTGTATCCGGAGGCTTGTCCATGTTCGATTCCAGTACCCTGCTGCGCCAGCGCTTCGCCGCCCTGCGCAGCACGGCCGATCTGTTTTCCTTGCGCCATGTCAGGCAGTCGCACCAGGCATTGTCCGTGCGCCGCAACGTTGCCGAACCGCCTGCCTTGAGCCAGGACGAGGGCGCCATGCTGACCGTGCGCATCAACGGTGTGGAGGCCTACGCCGCCACGGCCGATCTGTCCCAGAGTGGCCTGCAGCGCGCATTGGAGCAGGCTGAAACCCTCGCTCGACAGATTGCCCGCTACAGCCTGCTGGACCTGCGCGAACAGCCTGTGCCGACCGGGCGCCACGATTACCTTTCGCCTCATTTCGACCAATCGATGCCGGGCCTTGCCGACTGCCTCGGCTTGCTCGCCGAAGAATCGGCCAGCGTGCCGTCGGACTCGCGCCTGGTGGACTGGCAGGCAAGCCTTGGCATGAGCCTGGTCGAGCAGACTTACCTGAACTCGGCCGGCGCCGAACTGCGCCAGGCCCAGCGCTTTCTGTTCCCTGGCCTGGCCGTGACGGCCAGCGATGGCCAGGACAGCCAGAGCCGCAGCCTGGGCAGGGAGAACTTCGGTCAGCAGGGCGGCTTCGAAATCATCGAGCGCTGCGGCCTGAGGGGCTCGGCCCGGCAGGTTGCCGACCAGGCCCTGCAATTGCTGCAGGCGCCGAACACACCCAGCGGCGTACGCGACCTGCTGTTGATGCCTGACCAGATGATGCTGCAGATCCACGAATCCATCGGGCACCCCTTGGAGATGGACCGCATCCTGGGCGATGAGCGCAACTACGCCGGTACCAGCTTCGTCAAAGCCAGTGACTTTGGCCAGTTGCAGTACGGCTCTTCCCTGCTGAACGTAACCTTCGACCCGACCTTGAACGAAGAGCTGGCCAGCTACAGCCACGACGACGATGGCACGCCGGCCAGCAAGCAATTTCTCATTCAGGACGGCGTGCTGCTGCGCCCGCTGGGCGGTGCCCTTTCCCAGTTCCGCTCTGGTCTTGGCGGCGTGGCCAATAGCCGCGCCTGCGGCTGGAACCGGGCGCCGATCGACCGCATGGCGAACCTGAACATAGAGCCGGGTGATCAGTCCCTGGATCAGCTGATCGCAGGTATCGAGCATGGCATCCTGATGCGTACCAACCGGTCCTGGTCCATCGACGATGCGCGCAACAAGTTCCAGTTCGGCTGCGAATGGGGCCAACTGATCGAAAATGGCGAACTCAAGGGCATCGTGAAGAACCCCAACTACCGCGGCATCTCCGCACGGTTCTGGCGCAACCTGACCGCCGTCGGCGACCGCAGCACCTTCCAGGTCCTGGGGACGCCCAATTGTGGCAAGGGCGAGCCCAACCAGGTGATCCGTGTTGGCCACGCCTCGCCAGCTTGCGTGTTCAGCGCCATCGACGTGTTTGGAGGAGATGCATGATGAAACAGGCCTTCCAATCCCTCATCGACACCCTGGGCGCTGCCCTGCAAGCAGGCGAACACTACACCCTGGGGTTGAGTGCCGAGCATTCGCAGTTCGTGCGCTTGAACCATGCCAAGGTTCGTCAGGCGGGCGAGGTGAGCCAGGCCAGTGCTCACCTGCGCTTGATGCACGCTGGTCGTCAGGCTGAGCAACAAGTGACCCTTAGCGGTGATGCGCACCTGGACCGCCAGCGCCTGCTCGACGCCCTGTCGCAACTGCGCCAGATGCTGCCGCTACTGGCGGCAGACCCGTACCTAAGGCTGGATGAAAGTGCCTGGCGCAGTGATAGCCAACAGACGCAGGCCCTGCCCGAGCTGAATGAGGTGCTGGCCCTGCTGGAACAGGAAGCCGGTGAACTGGACCTGGTCGGTATTTATGCCGCAGGCCCGATCTGGCGCGGTTTCGCCAGCTCGTTCGGTGCCTTTGGCTGGCACCAGGCCAATAGCTTCAACATCGACTGGAGCCTGTTCCACGAGAGCGGCCAGGCGGTCAAGGCCAACTATGCCGGGCAGGTATGGCGTGCCGACGACTTCACCGCCCGCCTGCGTCAGGCTCGGGCGCAGTTGGGCTACCTGGGGCGTGCGCCGGTGGTACTGCAACCGGGCAGCTACCGCGCCTACCTGGCGCCAGCGGCCATGGACGAAATCGCCGGCATGCTGTGCTGGGGCGGCTTCTCGGCGCAGGCCCTGGCGACCGGCAGCAGTGCCTTGCAGCGCCTGTACAGCGGTGACGCCACCCTGAGCCCACTGATCAGCTTCGCCGAGCAGGTCAGCGGTTCATTGAGCCCGGCGTTCTCCGACGAAGGCTCACCGCGCCTGGACGTGGCGCTGATCGAGCAGGGCAAGCCAGCACAACGCCTGGCTTGCGCGCGCAGCGCGGCCGAGTTCGGGGTGCTGGCCAACGGGGCCGACAGCTACGAGTCGCCCTGCGCGCTCAGCCTCGCACCCGGCCAATTACCCCGTGAACAGGTTCTGGAGCGGCTCGGCACCGGCCTGTACATCAGCAACCTGTGGTACTTGAACTACTCCGACCTGCCCGCAGCGCGCATGACCGGCCTGACCCGCTTCGCCACGTTCTGGGTGCAGGACGGGCAGATTCAGGGGCCGGTCAACACGATGCGCTTCGATGACAGCCTGTACAACCTGCTGGGCGAGCAACTGGAGGCGTTGACGTGCGAGCGGGAGCTGATTCTGTCGACCAGCACTTACGGGCAACGCAGCACCGGATCGAGTCATTTGCCCGGCGCGCTGGTCAAAGCGCTGACGCTGACATTGTGATTGGATTTTGCCGGCCATCTCACGGCGTTAGCCACGCCTGCCCCGCCCCGTAGGCGCGGCGCTTGCCGTCGAGAGGCCAGTACAGACAGACGAGGACGTCATGCCCGAACGCACCCCGCTCGACCCCATCACCGCCCGCTGGCTGCCATGGGTGGTGGCGATCGCCTTCTTCATGCAGTCGCTGGACGGCACCATTCTCAACACCGCGCTGCCCGCCATGGCCCGCTCCCTGGCCGAAGACCCCTTGCGCATGCAGGGTGTGATCATTTCGTACATGCTCACCGTGGCCTTGCTGATCCCCGCCTCGGGCTGGATCGCCGACCGTTTCGGCACCAAGCGCATCTTCTTCAGCGCCATCCTGCTGTTCAGTTTCGGCTCGTTGCTGTGCGCAGTGGCCAATAGCCTGGGCTTTCTGATCTTCGCGCGGATCGTGCAGGGGCTCGGCGGGGCGCTGATGCTGCCGGTCGGTCGGCTGGTGGTGCTGCGCGCCTACCCTCGCACCGAACTGGTGCGAATCATGAGCTTCATCACCATCCCTGGTCTGCTCGGGCCGTTGCTGGGCCCGACGGTAGGTGGCTGGCTGGTGGAGATCCTGAGCTGGCACTGGATCTTCCTGCTCAACTTGCCGGTCGGCCTGCTGGGCTGTTACGCCGTCTGGAAGTTCATACCCGACCTGCGCGGCGCCGAGCGCACTACGTTCGACGGGCCGGGCTTTTTGCTGTTCGGCGCCGCGATGGTGCTGATCACCATCGCCATGGAAGGCCTGGGCGAGCTGCACCTGCCGCACTTGCGCGTCATGTTGCTGCTGTTCGCCGGCATGGCCTGCCTGGCGGCCTACTGGCTGCGAGCCGGGCGCGACCCGGAGCCGTTGTTCTCTCCGAGCCTGTTCCGCGTACGTACCTTCGCCATCGGTATCCTGGGCAACCTGTTCGCCCGCCTGGGCAGCGGTGCACTGCCGTTCCTGGTACCGCTGCTGCTTCAGGTAGCGCTTGGGTATTCACCGGCCCAGGCGGGCATGAGCATGATCCCCTTGGCGGCGGCGGCCATGGTCGCCAAGTCCGTCGCCAGGCCGCTGATAGAACGGCTCGGTTACCGCATCATCCTGACTGGCAACACGGTGCTGCTGGGCGTGCTGCTCGCTGGCCTGGGCCTGGTGGACGAGCAGACCCCGTACTGGTTGCTGCTGGTGCAACTTGGCCTGCTGGGCGCCGTGAACTCCCTGCAGTTCACCGCCATGAACACGGTGACGCTGATCGACCTGGACGATGCCAGCGCCAGTAGCGGCAACAGCTTGTTGTCGGTGGTCGCCCAGCTGTCGCTGAGCCTGGGGGTGGCTTGTGCTGGCGCGCTGCTGGGCGGCTTCACGGCAGCAGGCAGCGCCGAAGGCGTGGAAACCACCCTGGGTGCGTTCCAGCTGACGTTCTTCACCATCGGCATCATGGCCATGCTGGCGGCGGCCATCTTCCTGCAACTGGCGCCGACGGACGGAAGGCGTGCCCGTCGTCCGGAAGAGCACGTGGAGTCTTAGGGCGAATGGCGTCGGGGCTGGTAGACTGTGCAGCATTTTTCGCTTCGCACCGCAGGCCCGCCTCGTGACCACCGATTCCACCGCCTTTGCCACCTTGCCGTTGTCCGCCGCCATGCTGGCCAACCTGGACGCCCTCGGCTACACCTCGATGACGCCGATCCAGGCCCAGAGCCTGCCGGTCATTCTCAAGGGCCAGGACCTGATCGCCCAGGCCAAGACTGGCAGCGGCAAGACCGCCGCCTTCGGTATCGGCTTGCTCAACCCGATCAACCCTCGGTACTTCGGCTGCCAGGCGCTGGTGCTGTGCCCTACGCGCGAGCTCGCCGACCAGGTGGCCAAGGAACTGCGTCGCCTGGCCCGTGCCGAAGACAACATCAAGATCCTGACGCTGTGTGGCGGCGTGTCGCTGGGCCCGCAGATCGCCTCCCTGGAGCACGGCGCGCACATCATCGTCGGCACCCCGGGCCGCATCCAGCAGCACCTGGACAAGGGCACGCTGGTTTTGGGCGGCCTGAACACGCTGATCCTCGACGAAGCCGACCGCATGCTCGACATGGGCTTCTTCGATGCCATCGCCAGCATCATCGCCAAGACCCCAGCGCGCCGTCAGACCTTGCTGTTCTCCGCCACCTACCCCTCCGGCATCAAGCAGCTGGCTGCCGATTTCATGCGCGACCCGCAGCAGGTCAGGGTCGAAAGCCTGCATGCCGACAACCAGATCGAGCAGCGCTTCATCGAAATCGCTCCCGAACAGCGCCTTGAAGCGGTTACCCGGGTGCTGGGCCATTATCGCCCGCAGTCCTGCGTGGCATTCTGCTTCACCAAGCAGCAGTGCGAAGACGTGGTGGCCCACCTCACGGCCAAGGGCATCGTGGCCCAGGCGCTGCACGGTGACCTGGAGCAGCGTGATCGCGACCAGGTGCTGACCATGTTCGCCAACCGCAGCAGCTCGGTGCTGGTGGCCACCGATGTGGCCGCCCGTGGCCTGGATATCGACGGCCTGGACATGGTCATCAACGTAGAGCTGGCGCGTGATGCCGAAATCCACGTGCACCGCGTGGGCCGCACCGGCCGCGCTGGCGAGAAGGGTATCGCGGTCAGCCTGGTCGCACCTGCCGAAGGCCATCGCGCCCAGGCCATCGAAGCCTTGCAGAAGAGCCCGCTGCGCTGGGACCTGTTGGACAGCCTCAAGAACAAGGGCGGTGAGCCGCTGCTGCCGGTCATGAGCACGTTGTGCATCGCAGCCGGGCGCAAGGACAAACTGCGCCCGGGCGATATTCTCGGTGCGCTGACCGGTGATGCCGGCATCCCCGGCAAGCAGGTGGGCAAGATTGCGATCTTTGATTTCCAGGCGTTTGTGGCGGTGGAGCGGGCGCTGGCCAAGCAGGCCATGCAACGCTTGAATAGCGGCAAGATCAAGGGCCGCTCCCTGAAAGTCCGCATCGTCTGACATTTTTTCGGGCCGCGTTGCAGCCTATCGCAGACAAGCCAGCCCCTACAGGATCATCACAGGCCTCCAGCCAGTTGCCGTCCCTGTAGGCGCTGGCGTGCCTGCGATGGGCCGCAACGCGGCCTCGGCTATTGATGAGGTAACACCGTGCACTCCACCGACGTGATCATCCTGGGCGCAGGCGCTGCCGGCCTGATGTGTGCCCAGCTCAGCGCCCGCCGAGGTCGCCGGGTCCTGCTGCTCGACCACGCCAACAAGCCAGGCAAGAAGATCCTGATGTCCGGCGGCGGGCGCTGCAATTTCACCAACCTGTACACCGAGCCGAGCAACTTTCTGTCGCACAACGCGCACTTCTGCAAGTCGGCCCTGGCTCGCTACACCCAGTGGGACTTCATCGAGCTGGTGTGCAAGCACAACGTGCCCTACCACGAAAAAAAGCTCGGCCAGCTGTTCTGCGACAACAAGGCCAGCGACATCCTCGACATGCTCCTGGCCGAGTGCGACGAGGCCGGCGCCCAGATCCGCATGCACACCAGCATCGAGCAGATCGACAAGACCGACAATGGCTACCTGCTGCAGACCAGCGCCGGCCCATTTGCCTGCCAGTCGCTGGTGATCGCGACGGGTGGTCTGTCCATCCCGACGTTGGGTGCAACCGGTTTCGGCTACCAGGTGGCCCGACAGTTCGGCCATACCTTGCTGCCGACCCGCGCGGGCCTGGTGCCATTCACCATCACCGAGCCCCAGCTCAAGGCCATGTGCACCGAACTGTCCGGCACCTCGCTGGACTGCACTGCCAGCTGCAACGGCACCAGCTTCCGTGAAAACCTGCTGTTCACCCACCGGGGCCTGAGCGGCCCGGCGATCCTGCAGGTCTCTTCGTTCTGGGAAGCCGGCGATACGCTTGAGATCAACCTGCTGCCTGACCGCGATGCGCTGGACTGGTTGCAGACCCAGCAAACCGAGCGCGGCAATGCTGAACTCAAGACCGTGCTGGGTGAGGTGTTCACGCGCAAGCTGGCCACTTTGCTGGCCGAGCAGTGGTTCGAATCCAAGCCGATGAAGCAGTACACACCGGCTGAACTGGCCCTGATCGCCGACAAGCTGGCACGCTGGCAACTGGTGCCTGCCGGCACCGAGGGTTACCGCACTGCCGAAGTGACCCTGGGCGGTGTGGACACCCGTGAGGTCTCGTCCAAGACCATGGAGTCGCTCAAGAGCCCGGGGCTTTACTTCATCGGTGAAGTGCTGGACGTCACGGGGCACCTGGGCGGCTTCAACTTCCAGTGGGCTTGGGCATCGGCCAACGCCGCAGCGCAGTTCGTCTAGGGTAGAATCCACCGCGCAGCACGGAACGCTTCTTGCTGGCACGTGCTCAATAGCGGGTGGCGGGGCGCCTGGCGGCCCCGCTCATCGCTACGGTATTTCTACGATCACTGCCCGGCAGGCCATCATGTCATCGAGCTCGTTACGTCATTCACTGCGTCGCCTGTGGGGCCAGGACAAGTTCAGCTACAGCATCCGGGTAACCATTGCCCTTACCGGCAGCCTTGCCCTGTGCTGGCACCAGAACGAAATGGCCCTGCTGATCCCGTTGTTTCTGGGCATCATCGCCAGTGCCCTGGCTGAAACCGACGACAGCTGGCAAGGCCGCCTCAGCGCCCTGGCGGTCACCCTGGTCTGTTTTGCCATCGCGGCGCTCGCGGTCGAACTGCTGTTCCCCTATCCCCTGATCTTCGTCTGCGCCCTGGCCCTGGCAGCGTTTGCCTTGACCATGCTGGGCGCCCTGGGCGAGCGCTACGGCGCCATCGCATCGGCAACACTCATCACGGCGGTCTACACGATGATCGGCGTGGACCAGCGCGGCGGGCAGGTGACGGACTTCTGGCACGAACCCATGCTGCTGGTGGCAGGCGCGGCGTGGTATGGGCTGCTCTCGGTGCTGTGGCAGGCGTTGTTCTCCAACCAGCCGGTGCAGCAGAGCCTGGCGAAGCTGTTCTTCGAACTGGGCAGCTATCTCAAGCTCAAGGCCAGCCTGTTCGAGCCTGTCCGCACCCTGGACGTCGAAGCACGTCGGCTCGAACTCGCCCAGCAAAATGGCAAGGTGGTGGCGGCCCTCAATGCGGCGAAGGAAATCATCCTGCACCGGGTGGGCAACAGCCAGCCCAACTCCAAGGTCAGCCGCTACCTGAAGCTCTACTTCCTGGCCCAGGACATCCATGAGCGGGTCAGCGCCTCCCACTACCCCTACAATGCACTGGCCGAAGCTTTCTTTCACAGCGATGTGATGTTCCGGTGCCAGCGCCTGCTGCGCAAGCAAGGCGCCTCGTGCCAGGAGCTTGCACGCTCGATTCGGCTGCGCCAACCCTTCGTGCTGGCCAGCGGCTTTACCGAGGCACTCGAAGACCTCAACGCTTCGCTCGAACACCTGCGCGGCCAGAACAACCCGGCCTGGCGCGGGCTGCTGCGTTCATTGCGTGCACTGGCGGCCAACCTGGCCACGCTTGATCGCCTGCTCGGTGCCGCAAGCAACCCTGACAGCCTGGCCGATGCCAGCGACAGCAGCTTGCTGGACCGCTCGCCGCGCTCGCTCAAGGACATGGGCAAGCGCCTGCGTACGCAATTGACGCCCACCTCGCTGTTGTTCCGCCACGCCCTGCGCCTGCCGCTGGCCCTGTCCATCGGTTACGGCATGGTGCACCTGATCCACCCAACCCAGGGCTACTGGATCATCCTGACCACGCTGTTCGTGTGCCAACCCAACTACGGAGCGACCCGGCGCAAACTGGTGCAGCGCATCATCGGCACTGCCGTGGGCCTGACCGTCGGCTGGGCGCTGTTCGACCTGTTCCCCAACCCGGTCATCCAGTCGCTGTTCGCGGTCGTGGCGGGGGTGGTGTTCTTCGTCAATCGGACCACGCGCTACACCCTGGCCACGGCTGCGATCACACTGATGGTGCTGTTCTGTTTCAACCAGATCGGCGACGGCTACGGGCTGTTCCTGCCGCGGCTGTTCGACACCCTGGTCGGGAGCCTGATCGCCATTCTTGCCGTGTTCCTGTTCCTGCCCGACTGGCAAGGCCGCCGCTTGAACAAGGCGCTGGCCAACACGCTGATCTGCGCCAGCGAGTACCTGCGCCAGATCATGCAGCAATATGCCTACGGCAAGCGCGACGACCTGGCCTATCGACTGGCGCGGCGCAATGCCCACAATGCCGATGCGGCGCTGTCGACGACCCTGGCCAACATGCTCATGGAGCCTGGCCACTTTCGCAAGGAGGCCGATGTGGGCTTCCGCTTCCTGGTGCTGTCGCACACCTTGCTCAGCTACCTGTCGGGCCTGGGAGCCCACCGTGACACGGCCCTGCCGGCCGAGGCACGGGAGCACTTGATCGAAGACGCAGGCAGCCGCCTGGCAAACAGCCTTGAGGAAATAGCCAATGGCCTGGCGGCGCGCTCACCGGTAGCGATTCACAGCGATGACGAAGAAGCGCTCGCCACTGCCTTGGAACAGATGCCCGAAGAGGTGGATGAACATCAGCGCCTGGTACAGACGCAACTGGCACTGATCTGCCGCCAATTGGCTCCGCTGCGTACGTTGGCGGCGCATTTGATCAAGAAGGATGCTCCGGCAGGTGGCGCTTCGCGTTAGGTCTGGAGCAAGGATGAATAGCTTTGATTAGTCTTCGGAGGCTGACGAATCTCCAGGGACAGCGGATTGGTAGGGGCTATGCAATAGCCTGATATTTCACCTTCGCAGCGCATACTGCCGGGGCCGCTTTGCGGCCCCGGCACCATGAGCTGCGAAGCTGCAATCCTGAAGCCATTGCCAAGCCGGCGCATCGTAACGCCACCCCCTGCTCGCCTAGAAACCATACTGATGCAGTAACCGTTCATAACTGCCATCGGCCTTCATGGCGGCGATGGCCGCGTCGAAGCGCGCGACGATCGACTGGTGGTCCGGGTGCTTCAAGCTGACCAGAATGTGCAGCGGGTTTTCGCCCAGTGCAGGCTCCACCAGCTCTACCTTGTCACGCACATTGTCCGGCTCGCGCTGCAGGTGATAGCGGGCCACGTACTCGTCCTCCACGGCCAGGCTCACACGCCCTGCCGCCAGCATGCGCACGGCGGACGAAAATGTACTCACCGCTACCTTGTGCAAGCGGGTATTGCCGTCGAACGCGCTCGAGTAGGCGTAATCACGCACCACGGCGATGCTGTAGGGATACAGGTCCGAGATGTGCTCATAATGCAGGCCCGCACCCTTACGCTGCAGCAGGCGGATACGGTTGTTCAGGTAGGCGCTGGAAAACAGCCCGATGCGCGCGCGCGATTCGTTGTGCCAGGCGTTGATCAGTATGTCGTAACGACCGTCCCCGACGCCTGCCAGGGCTCGGGCCCAGGGTGCCTCCTCGAAGCTGCTGCTGTAGCCCGCGCGCGTCAGCGCCGTGCTCACTATGCTGATGGCCAGACCGCCGCCAGGCATACTGGCGTCGGTGAAGGGCGGCCAATGATCCGATACCAGGCGCAGCTTGCCGGAGGCGGCGGCCGGAGGCGCCATGACAGTGGCCAGTAACCCGAGAACACAAAGCATCAGCCGCATGCCCAAGCCCTTGCGCGGTGAAGAAACGTACACTGCGGGTGAGCTTACACAAAGGCTCTGGTCGGGGCAGCGGCCAATAGTGTCATCTAGCCTCTATTCTGGCCGAACCTACGATTTTTATTGCAGTGGCCTTAACGGGTACAGGTCAGGGATAACCCAGTACCTTGCGTATTTGATTCAGATGACGCTCGATCCACTGCCGGTCGATGGCCCCCCAGTCCTGTACACGGTAGTGGCCTGCGTGATTGCGCGCGCCTTCTTGCTGCTCGAAGGTGCAGACGATGTCCAGATCGGCCAGCGCTGCAAGGGTGTCCTGGGCCGTGCGCCGGGGCATGCCCGTAGCCTCCATCAGCGCAGGCACGCTGGTAGCGGCCTGGCTGTCGATCAGCCAGGCGACATAAAGACGGCGGTAGAAACTGCTCTTGGTCTTGCTTACTTCCATGCTGCGGGTCCTCAAGCATTGCCCGGCAACTCCCGATAGGTCAGGTAGACGCGCAGGTCGAATTCCAGTTGATGATAGTCCGGCTCCATGTGCTCACAGAGCTGGTAGAACGCCTTGTTGTGGTCACGCTCGCGTAAGTGCGCCAACTCATGCACCACGATCATGCGCAGAAACTGCGGCGCAGCCTCCTTGAACAGCGAGGCGATGCGGATTTCCTTCTTGGCCTTGAGTTTGCCGCCCTGCACGCGAGAGACGGCAGTGTTCAGGCCCAGCGCCCGGTGGGTCAGGTCCAGCCGGCTGTCGAACAGCACCTTGTCCAGGGGCGGTGCACTGCGCAGAAAACGCTGGCGCAGTTCCTGGGCGTAGCCGTACAAGGCCTTGTCGCTTTGTACCTCGTGGCGCTCTGGGTAGCGCTTGTGCAGGTATTCGCCAAGGCGGTCGCTGTCGATCATCTGCCGCACCTGTTGTTGCAGGTGCGGTGGGTAAGCTTGCAGGTAGCGTAGGACGGTCATGGCAGTACAGTCGGCGTAACGAGCGCCAATTCTAACCCGCTGGCAGGGCAGGCCAGGGGAAAATTGCCGGGAAGTTGCCGGCATCGGCAGCTGTCATAGGGTGCGCTACCAAGAAGCCCTGAACGTATTGGCAGCCTGCGGCTTTGAGCCATTGAGCCTGGGCCTGGGTTTCCACGCCCTCGGCAATCACGGTGATCCCGTAATCGGCACACAGCCCGATGACGCTGCGTGCCAGCGCCGCATCGGCGGACGCGTCCGGCAGGCGCGCCACCAGGTGGCGATCGAGTTTCAGGGTATCGATGGGCAAATCGCGCAGCATACGCAGTGAGCAGTCACCGGCGCCGAAATCGTCCAGCGCCACCCGCACACCCAGCGCGCGCAACCGGTCGACCTGCTTGACCGCCGCATCGATGTTGTACATGAGCGAGGTTTCGGCCACTTCCACTTCCAGGTGCGCTGGTTGCAGGCCATAGCGATGGATGACCCGTTGCAGCTCCTCGACCAGGCTTGGCGAGACGAACTGGGCCCGGCTCAGGCTGATGCCCAACACAATGTCGGTCGCAAAGCATTGGTACCAGGCCTGGCGCTGGGCAGCACTCTGTCCGTAGATCCAGCCGGCCAGGCGGTTGATCAGCCGCGCTTCCTCGAGCAGGGGAATGAACAGGCCTGGCGGCACATCGCCAACGCTGGGGTGCTGCCAGCGTAGCAGGGCTTCGAAGCCGCGCAGGCGACCATCGGCGAAGGCCACTTGCGGCTGATACACCAAAGTAAAATCCTGCTGCTCGATGGCCGTACGCACGCCGTCTTCGAGCATCAGGCGGGAACGGGCGCGGCCATTGAGCTCCTGGTCGTAAAAGCGATACTGCTGGCGCCCTGCCTGCTTGGCAGCGTACATGGCCGCGTCGGCTGCGCGCAGCAAGCCTTCGACGTTGCCACCGCAGTCGGGGTAGGTGGCGATGCCGATGCTCACGCCCAGGCATACGTCCAACCCATCGATCTGATGGCTGATGGCAATGCGCTCGAGCAGCCGCTCGGCGTAGCGCCCGGCTTGCTCGGCATAGGGCAAGCCGTCGAACAGCGCGGTGAATTCGTCCCCGCCCATGCGTGCCAGCAGGGCTTCACTGCCCAGACAATCCTTGAGCTGCTCGGCCACCCAGCGCAAAACCCGGTCACCGGCATCGTGGCCAAGGGAATCGTTGATACGCTTGAAGCCATCCAGGTCCATGTACATCAAGGCCTGCGCACGGTCCGAACGCTCATTACGCAGCAACGCCCCTTCGGCCGCCTGGTAGAACCCACGGCGATTGAGCAGGCCGGTGAGCGGGTCGGTAATGGCCTGGTATTCGAGCTGTTGGTGCAGGTTGTGCACCGTCGACATGTCCAGCACGGTCACCACCATCGCCTGCTGCTCGGCAGGCAGGGGCGCACAGGACAGGGCCACCGGCAGCAGCTCGCCGCTCGGGCGACGCAATTGGGCGTCGTGCACGCGATAGATGCGCCTGGCCAGGTAGCTTTGGTAGAACGCCGAATCCTGCCACGTACTCGGCGTGCTCAGTTGCAACAGCCCCAGCAGATCGACGTTTTGCAATTGTTCGATAGGCGTTGCCAGCAGGGAACAAACAGCCGGGTTGGCGAAGCGAATGATGCCGCCTGCATCCACCACCAAAATACCCTCGGCCGCATTGTCCAGAATGGATGCATTGAAAGCGCGGGCTTCGTCGAGTTCACGGGTCAGCGCCTGCAAACGCCGCCGATTGCGCTGCTGGTCGAGCAGGGCCTGAACCTTGGGCTTGAGAATCTGCGGGTCGAACGGCTTGAACATGTAGTCCACAGCGCCGTTGGCATAGCCTTTCAATACAGCGGCCTGGGACTGCTCGTTGGCTGTCAGGAAAATGATGGGCGTAAGCCGGGTTCGCTGGCTGCCACGCATCAGACGAGCGACTTCGAAGCCGTCCATCTCGGGCATATGCACATCAAGTAAAACCAGGTCGACATCGTTTTCCAACAATGCGCTCAGGGCTTCTCGGCCCGAACTTGCCGTCAGCACCTGCCAATCCTGGCGCGACAACAAGGCTTGCATACTGATGAGGTTCTCCGGGTAATCGTCGACTACCAGAAGCACCGAGCTGCCATCCTGTGGCATGAGTTGAAGGTGAGCGCCATCCATGCTGCATCTCTGTTATATGACCGACTACAAACTGGCCGTTGGATCCAGTTTTACCCCAGGCATGAGCTGATAGCACGCATCACACGCCAAAACCATCAGTCACTGACTGAAGGTAGCCGACCGATAACGGTTTCGCTGACATTCTGTGATACGCAACGGCAGATCGGTTTCGCAGCCACTGCCAGAAACGAAAAACCCGCATCGCTGCGGGTTTTCCGGGGGCCGGGTGGCTTAGTTGACCTTTGCAGCCAACTCGCCTTTGGCGTAGCGCTGGAACATGCCTTCCAGGGAGATCGGCTTGATCTTCGAGGCATGGCCGGCAGTGCCGAATGCTTCGTAACGGGCGATGCACACGTCGCGCATGGCTTTTACGGTTTCAGCGAAGAACTTGCGCGGGTCGAACTCGCTTGGGTTCATGGCCATGTGACGACGGATGGCACCGGTGGACGCCAGACGCAGGTCGGTGTCGATGTTGACCTTGCGCACGCCGTACTTGATGCCTTCGACGATTTCCTCGACCGGCACACCGTAGGTTTCCTTGATGTCGCCGCCGTACTGGTTGATGATCGCCAGCCACTCCTGCGGTACCGAGGAAGAGCCGTGCATCACCAGGTGGGTGTCGGGGATGCGCTTGTGGATTTCCTTGATGCGGTCGATGGCCAGCACGTCACCGGTAGGCGGCTTGGTGAACTTGTACGCACCGTGGCTGGTGCCGATGGCGATGGCCAGGGCATCGACCTGGGTCTTCTTGACGAAGTCGGCCGCTTCTTCAGGGTCGGTGAGCATCTGGCTGTGGTCGAGCACGCCTTCGGCACCGATACCGTCTTCTTCACCGGCCATGCCGGTTTCCAGCGAGCCCAGGCAACCCAGTTCGCCTTCTACCGACACACCACAGGCATGGGCCATGGCAACGGTCTGCTGGGTGACGCGCACGTTGTATTCGTAGTCGGTCGGGGTCTTGCCGTCTTCGCCGAGCGAGCCGTCCATCATGACCGAGCTGAAGCCCAGCTGGATGGAACGCTGGCAGACATCCGGGCTGGTGCCGTGATCCTGGTGCATGCACACCGGGATATGCGGGAATTCTTCGATGGCCGCCAGGATCAGGTGGCGCAGGAACGGCGCACCCGCATACTTGCGCGCACCGGCCGAGGCCTGGACGATCACAGGGGAGTCGGTCTTGTCAGCCGCTTCCATGATGGCGCGCATCTGCTCGAGGTTGTTGACGTTGAAAGCCGGTACGCCGTAACCGAACTCGGCGGCGTGGTCCAGCATCTGGCGCATGCTAATGAGTGCCATTGTGTATCTCTCTCCCGACAAGCGTCGTTGTTTCGTGCAAGCCTGCCGCAGGGGCGGTTGCTGTTCAAGTAGTGTGGGCCACCTAGGCTTTTCACACAGAGCCTAGGGGCCCGGCCAGTCACGGTGCCTTGCAGCCCCGCCCTATCAGATCGTTGGTCGCCACCCAGTACACCAGGCCTTCCTCACCCTTGGTGTGGAACGCCAGCATGCCGTCGCTGTAAAGCGCGCCGGACGCGCCGGGCTCGGCCTTGAGCCGGTACACCTGGTCGCCGCCACCAAGACGCACGTCGACCTGGTCCCGCTGCGGGTCGGCAAACCGCCACAGCACTTCGGCCTGGGTGTCGCAGACCCAGCGGGTCCAGTTGTCCGCCGGCGCGGTCTGCGCCGGTTGCAGCAGTGAACATCCTGCCAGTGTCGCCAGGGCCGTTACGGCCAAGAGCGCTTTCATTCAGTTACCTCGATGGGCAGCACACGGCCCTTCTCCAAGACCACAAACCGGCCTGCAGGTTGCCGGCGGCCCGATCAAGGGCAGCCTGGCGCCTTGCGCTGGTGCTCTTCGTCGTACTTTTCCAGGCCTTCCGGGCCTACGCGCTTGCTGATCACTGGCACGGTTTCGGCTTGCCATTCGGACTGATAGCACCCGCCCTTGGACGGTTGCGCCGGGTCGTCCTGGGCATCCGGGCTGCCGGCGCAGGCGCTCAGCAGCCCGGCCAGCAGCAATACAGGCAACTGCTTGGCCACCAGGCCACTCCTTTTGCCAGGCGCCGTGTTCATCAGGCTTTGGCCCGCTCTTCGAGCATGGCCACCGCTGGCAGGACTTTGCCTTCGACGAACTCGAGGAAGGCGCCGCCACCGGTAGAAATGTAGGAGATATCCTGGCTGACGCCATATTTGTCGATGGCCGCCAGGGTATCACCGCCACCGGCGATGGAGAACGCGGCGCTGTCGGCGATCGCCTTGGCCAGCACCTGGGTGCCATTGCCGAACTGATCGAACTCGAATACGCCGACCGGGCCATTCCACAAGATGGTCTTGGAGGACTTGAGCAAGTCGGCGAACTGGGCGGCGGTCTGCGGGCCGATGTCCAGGATCATGTCGTCGGCAGCGACATCGGCAATGGCCTTGACGGTGGCTTCGGCGTCTTCGGCAAAGGCCTTGGCAACCACCACATCGACAGGCAGCGGCACGCTGACCTTGGCGGCGATGGCCTTGGCCGTTTCGACCAGATCAGGCTCGTAAAGCGACTTACCGACCGGGTGCCCGGCAGCCGCCAGGAAGGTGTTGGCGATACCGCCACCGACGATCAGCTGATCGCATACCGAGCTCAGGCTGTTGAGCACGTCCAGCTTGGTGGAAACCTTGGAACCGGCAACGATGGCGGCCATTGGCTTGGCCGGGGCCTTCAGCGCCTTGCCCAAGGCATCCAGCTCAGCTGCCAGCAACGGGCCAGCCGCCGCGACCTTGGCGAACTTGGCAACGCCATGGGTAGAACCCTCGGCGCGGTGCGCCGTGCCGAAGGCGTCCATCACGAACACGTCGCACAATGCCGCGTACTGCTGGGCCAGCTCATCGGCGTTCTTCTTCTCGCCCTTGTTGAAGCGCACGTTCTCGAACAGCACCAGCTCGCCGGCCTTGACCTCGACGCCATTCAGGTAGTCACCCACCAGCGGCACGTCGCGGCCCAGGGCCTGGCTCAGGTACTGGGCAACCGGCTTGAGGCTGTTTTCGGCAGAGAATTCACCTTCGGTGGGGCGGCCAAGGTGCGAGCAGACCATCACCGCCGCGCCCTTTTCCAAGGCCAGCTTGATGGTCGGCAGCGCCGCCTGGATGCGCGCATCGCTGGTCACCACACCGTCCTTGACAGGCACGTTCAGGTCTTCGCGAATCAGTACGCGCTTACCTTGCAGGTCGAGGTCGGTCATCTTCAACACGGTCATGAATGCGGTCCTTCAGGGCTGTTTGTTGCGGTTTGGGTGGACGACGTGCAGAAAATGTCCGGCGACGTCGAGCATACGGTTTGCAAACCCCCATTCGTTGTCGAACCAGGCCAGCAGGTTGACCAGGCGCGGGCCTGATACACGGGTCTGGCTGGCATCGACGATGGCCGAATGCGGGTCGTGGTTGAAATCACAACTGGCGTGGGGCAGCTCGGTATAGGCCAGCAGGCCTTTGAGCGGCCCGGTCAGCGCGGCCTCGCGCAGCACCCTGTTGACCTCGGCTGCGGTGGTGTCGCGAGCGGTCTGCAAGGTGATGTCCAGGCACGAGACGTTGACCGTCGGCACGCGTACCGCTTTGGCCTGGATTCGCCCGGCAAGTTCCGGGAGCAGGCGCTCGATGCCGCGCGCAAGCCCGGTGGACACCGGAATCACTGACTGGAACGCCGAACGGGTACGGCGCAGGTCTTCATGGTGATAGGCGTCGATCACCGGCTGATCGTTCATGGCCGAGTGAATGGTGGTGATCTGTACGTAGTCGATGCCAAATGCCTGATCCAGCACACGCAGCAGCGGCACACCGCAGTTGGTGGTGCACGAAGCATTGGAGACCAGGCGCTCAGTGCCGGTCAGGCAGTCCTGGTTGATGCCGTAGACCACCGTGGCATCGACGTCGGCCTCGCTGGCCATGGGCTGGGAAAACAGCACCCGTGGCGCACCCGCCTCCAGAAAGCGCTGGCCATCGGCACGGGTGTTGTAGGCCCCGGAACACTCCAGGACCAGGTCAACGTCCAGGGCTGCCCAGTCGATGCCTTCGGGCGTGGCGCTGCGCATAACCTTTACGCAATCGCCATTGATATGCAGGCAATCGCCATCGACCTTGACCTCGCCGGGAAAGCGCCCATGGGTGGAGTCGAAGCGGGTGAGGTATTCCAGGCTGGCCTGGTCGGCCAGGTCGTTGAGTGCGACGATCTCGAAATCGGCCCTGCTGCCCCGCTCGAACAGCGCGCGCAGAACACAGCGGCCGATACGGCCATAACCGTTGAGTGCAACTTTATAGGGACGCAAGTGGGACATTCGTTGACTCGCTAAGCGTGATGGCTTCGAGGCCGCATGGCGGCCTATCGCGGCACAAGGCCGCTTCCACAGGTACCACGCCGTTGCTGGCAGGGTAGTACCTGTGGAAGCGGCCTCATGGCGCGATGGAGGGCGACGCCCTCCCCTCGCACGACCAGGAGGGCATCCTGCCCTCCCTGATACATCAGTCTTCCAGCAGATCTTCGGCAGTACCCAGGATGTTCTCCAAGGTGAAGCCGAATTCTTCGAACAGTGCCGAAGCCGGCGCCGACTCACCGTAGGTGGTCATGCCGATGACGCGGCCTTCGAGGCCGACGTACTTGTACCAGAAGTCGGCATGGGCCGCTTCAATGGCGATACGGGCGCTGACTTCCAACGGCAGCACCGACTGCTTGTAGGCAGCATCCTGGGCATCGAACACGCTGGTCGACGGCATGGACACCACGCGCACGTTGCGGCCCTGCTCGGTCAGCTTGTCGTAGGCCTGAACGGCCAGGCCCACTTCCGAGCCGGTGGCGATCAGGATCAGCTCAGGCTCGCCCGCGCAATCCTTGAGCACGTAGCCGCCACGGCTGATGGCAGCGAGCTGCTGCGCATCGCGAGCCTGGTGCTGCAGGTTCTGGCGCGAGAAGATCAGCGCCGATGGGCCATCCTTGCGCTCCAGGGCGTTCTTCCAGGCTACGGCCGACTCCACGGCATCTGCCGGGCGCCAGGTGTCCAGGTTCGGCGTGGTGCGCAGGCTGGTCAGCTGCTCGATCGGCTGGTGGGTCGGGCCGTCTTCGCCCAGGCCAATGGAGTCGTGGGTGTAGACGTGGATCACGCGCTGCTTCATCAACGCCGACATGCGCACGGCATTGCGGGCATATTCCATGAACATCAGGAAAGTCGCGCCGTAAGGCACCAGACCGCCGTGCAGTGCCACGCCGTTCATGATGGCGGTCATGCCGAATTCACGCACGCCGTAGAACACGTAGTTGCCGCTGGCGTCGCCGGCTTCCACACCCTTGCAGCCCTTCCACAGGGTCAGGTTGGAACCGGCCAGGTCCGCCGAGCCGCCAAGGAATTCAGGCAACATCGGGCCATAGGCGTTCAGGGCATTCTGGCTGGCCTTGCGGCTGGCGATGGTTTCGCCCTTGGCCGCCACTTCCTCGATGTAGGCCTGGGCCTTTTCGCTGAAATCGGCAGGCAGGTCACCGGCCATGCGGCGCTTGAACTCTGCGGCCAGCTCCGGGTGAGCCTGGGCGTAGGCGTCGAAACGCTGGTTCCACTCGGCTTCGGCCTTGGCACCGGCTTGCTTGGCGTCCCACTCGGCGTAGATGTCGGCAGGGATTTCGAACGGGCCGTGGTTCCAGCCCAATGCCTGACGGGTCAGGGCAATTTCGTCGTTGCCCAGCGGCGCGCCGTGGGACTCTTCCTTGCCCTGCTTGTTCGGCGAACCGAAACCGATGGTGGTCTTGCAGCAGATCAGGGTCGGACGGTCGCTCTTGCGGGCGGTCTCGATGGCCGTCTTGATCTCTTCGGCGTCGTGGCCGTTGACGTTGCGGATCACCTGCCAGTTGTAGGCTTCGAAACGCGCGGGGGTGTTGTCGGTGAACCAGCCATGCACTTCGCCGTCGATGGAAATGCCGTTGTCGTCGTAGAAGGCGACCAGCTTGTTCAGCCCCAGGGTGCCGGCCAGCGAGGCCACTTCGTGGGAGATGCCTTCCATCATGCAGCCATCGCCCAGGAACACGTAGGTGTTGTGGTCGACGATGGTGTGGCCGTCACGGTTGAACTGGGCCGCCATGACCTTTTCGGCCAGGGCGAAGCCCACGGCGTTGGCGATGCCTTGGCCGAGCGGGCCGGTGGTGGTTTCCACCCCGGGGGTGTAACCGTGCTCCGGGTGGCCAGGGGTACGGCTGTGCAGTTGACGGAAGCCCTTGAGGTCGTCGATCGACAGGTCGTAGCCAGTCAGGTGCAGCAGCGAGTAGATGAGCATCGAGCCGTGGCCGTTGGACAGCACGAAGCGGTCGCGATCGGGAAATGCCGGGTTGCTCGGGTTGTGCTTGAGGTAGTCGCGCCAAAGAACTTCGGCGATATCCGCCATGCCCATGGGGGCACCGGGGTGGCCGCTGTTGGCCTTTTGCACGGCATCCATGCTAAGGGCACGAATGGCGTTGGCACGTTCACGACGGCTGGGCATCGCTGATCTCCTGGGGGCTTGAATAGGTGGTATTACGAAAAAGGCGGCCATTTTCGCCCACTGGGGCGCTTGGGGCAAACATTTAAGCAGCAGGCGGCGTGCATTGGTCTGATCATCGGGCGCAATGGCAAGGCCGGGGCGAGGGTGACCGGGTAGCAGGCCTGCAATATCAAAACTTTTTGATATAGGCCTTGCTAGGGCAACGATGCCTGTCTAGACTCCCGCCCCATGAACCTTCGTGCGCAAGCGATCCCGGAACAACGCGAGGCACTGGCCGCCCTGTGCAAGGCCAGTGGCGACGAGTTGCGCCTGAATGTACTGCGCGCCCTGGCCAACGATTCCTTCGGCGTGCTGGAGCTGGCGCAGATCTTCGACATCGGCCAGTCGGGCATGAGCCACCACCTCAAGGTGCTGGCCCAGGCCGACCTGGTCGCCACCCGTCGGGAAGGCAACGCCATTTTCTATCGCCGTGCCCTGCCCGACAGCCTGCGCCTGGGCGGGCGCTTGCACGCCGCGTTGCTCGACGAGGTCGATGACCTGGCCTTGCCCACCGAGGTGCAGGGCCGCATCGCCCAGGTGCAGCAGCGCCGCGCGGCAACCAGCCAGGACTTCTTCCTGCGTGTGGAAGAACGCTTTCGCGCCCAGCAGGACCTGATCGCAGGCTTGCCGCAATACCGCGAGAGCCTGCTGGCGCTGCTCGACAAACTGCATTTCGACCCAAGCGCCAGCGCGCTTGAAGTCGGCCCCGGCGATGGCGGGTTCCTGCCGGACCTGGCTCGGCGCTTTGCCCAGGTCACGGCGCTGGACAACAGCCCGACCATGCTCGAACTCGCCCGCCAGGTCTGCCAGCGCGAAGGGCTGGACAATGTGAACCTGCAGTTGGCCGATGCACTGGGTGCAACGGATGTGGTCGCTGACTGCGTGGTGCTGAACATGGTCCTGCACCATTTCAGCGACCCGGCCCTGGCGTTGTGCCAGCTGGCCAAACGGGTGAAAGCAGGCGGCAGCCTGCTGATCACCGAGTTGTGCAGCCATGACCAGGGGTGGGCGCGGGAAGCCTGCGGCGACCTGTGGCTCGGCTTCGAACAGGACGACTTGGCCCGCTGGGCCAACGCGGCAGGTCTGTCCCACGGGGATAGCCTGTACGTAGGCCTGCGTAACGGTTTCCAGATCCAGGTCCGCCATTTCCAGCGGACGGCTGGCGACATACACCATCGGTAAATTTCAGGAACCTTCGAGATGAGCGAATACTCCCTTTTCACCTCCGAGTCCGTGTCCGAAGGGCATCCGGATAAAATCGCCGACCAGATTTCGGACGCCGTGCTGGACGCGATCATCGCCCAGGACAAGTACGCCCGCGTCGCCTGTGAAACGCTGGTCAAGACCGGCGTGGCGATCATTGCCGGCGAGGTGAGCACCTCGGCCTGGGTCGACCTCGAGGACCTGGTACGCAAAGTCATCATCGACATCGGCTACAACAGCTCGGACGTAGGCTTCGACGGTGCCACCTGCGCCGTGATGAACATCATCGGCAAGCAGTCGGTGGACATCGCCCAGGGCGTCGACCGTTCCAAGCCAGAAGACCAGGGCGCCGGTGACCAGGGTCTGATGTTCGGCTACGCCAGCAACGAGACCGAAGTGCTGATGCCAGCGCCGATCTGCTTCTCGCACCGCCTGGTCGAACGCCAGGCCGAAGCACGCAAGTCTGGCCTGCTGCCCTGGCTGCGCCCGGATGCCAAGTCGCAGGTCACCTGCCGCTACGAAGGTGGCAAGGTCGTGGGCATCGATGCGGTGGTCCTGTCCACCCAGCATAACCCTGAGGTATCGCAGAAAGACCTGCAGGAAGCGGTCATGGAACTGATCGTCAAGCACACGCTGCCTGCCGAGCTGCTGCACAAGGGTACCCAGTACCACATCAACCCGACAGGCAACTTCATCATCGGCGGCCCGGTGGGTGACTGCGGCCTGACCGGTCGCAAGATCATCGTCGACTCCTACGGCGGCATGGCCCGCCACGGTGGCGGCGCGTTCTCGGGCAAGGACCCGTCCAAGGTCGACCGCTCCGCCGCCTATGCCGGCCGCTACGTGGCCAAGAACATCGTCGCCGCCGGCCTGGCCGAGCGCTGCGAGATCCAGGTCTCGTACGCCATCGGCGTGGCCCAGCCGACTTCCATCTCGATCAACACCTTTGGCACCGGTAAAGTGTCGGACGAGAAGATCATCCAGCTGGTGCGCGAGTGCTTCGACCTGCGTCCATATGCCATCACCACCATGCTCGACCTGCTGCACCCGATGTACCAGGAAACCGCTGCCTACGGCCACTTCGGCCGCACCCCGCAGCAGAAAACCGTGGGTGACGACACCTTCACCACCTTCACCTGGGAACGCACCGACCGCGCTGAAGCGCTGCGTGACGCTGCCGGCCTGTAATTTCCTACAGCGGTGAGCGAAAGCCCCTGCCGAGCAATCGGCAGGGGTTTTTTTGTGACATATCGCCTGACAAACCGTCCGAGGCGAACACCGTGAAAAACCCATAGGCTCGGCACATTCTCAGCCACGCAAGGAAGCGGGCCATGCCAATCGTATTGCTGCTGATCATGGTGGTGTTCCACCTGCCGCCGACCTGGGCCAACGCTTGCCCGGATTGGACACCGTCGCGCTCACACGCTGAGATCGCCCAACTGAGCGCCACGCTCGCGCACTGGGACGAACGTTATCACCGTGACGGCGTGGCACTGGTGGCCGATGAGCTGTATGACCAGAGCCGCGATCACCTGGCCATGCTGCAACGCTGCGTTGGCCTTGCGACCCAGGCCTCGCCGCTGGCCAGCGCAGGTGGCCCAGTCGTCCATCCCGTGCCGCACACCGGCGTGCAGAAGCTGGCCGACTTCCAGCGTGTTGCCGGCTGGATGGCTGGCAAGACCGACCTGTGGGTACAGCCAAAGGTCGATGGCGTGGCTGTTTCACTGGTCTACCGCCAAGGCCGGCTGACCCAGTTGATCAGCCGAGGCGACGGGGTCCAGGGGCACGATTGGAGCCGCCACATCCCCCAACTCGAACGGATTGTCCGGCAACTGCCCCACCCGCTCGATCTGTCGCTTCAAGGCGAGCTCTACTTGCGCCTTGAGGACCACATACAGGCAAGCGCAGGGAGTATCAATGCCCGTGGCACGGTCGCCGGCCTGCTTGCTCGCCACCACATCGACGAGGAGCAAGGCGCGCGCATCGGTCTGTTCGTGTGGGATTGGCCCAAGGGGCCTGAGCAGCAAACCGAGCGCCTGTCGCAGCTGGTCCAGTTAGGTTTTGCGGACAGTCAGCGCTACAGCGTTGCGATCAATACCCCCGAAGAAGCTGCGCGGTGGCGGGACCACTGGTTCAGCACGCCGCTACCCTTCGCCAGCGACGGGGTGATCCTGCGCCAGGGCAAACGCCCGCCCGCCCAACGCTGGCAGGCCAAGGCGCCGTACTGGATCGCAGCCTGGAAATACCCCTACGCACGAAAGTTGGCGCAGGTGCGCGACGTGCGCTTCCAGGTCGGCCGTACCGGCAAGGTTACCCCCATCGTTCACCTCGAGCCGGTCACCCTCGATGACCGACGCGTGACCCGTGTCAGCCTGGGTTCGCTGTCACGCTGGCAGGCATTGGACGTTCGGCCAGGCGACCAGATAGCCATTAGCCTGGCGGGGCTGACCATCCCCCGTTTCGACCAGATTGTGCATTACTCGGTCGAGCGCCAGCCAGTCACCGCACCTGCAGTCGACCAATACCATGCCCATAGCTGCTGGCGTGCTGGAGAAAGCTGCAATGAGCAGTTCATCGCCCGCCTCAGCTGGCTGGCCGGCAAACAGGGCCTGGTCCTGCCTGGGATGGGCCCAGGGACCTGGCGGCGCCTGGTCGAGGCAGGCCTGGTATCGACGATGACCGACTGGCTGGAGCTCGATGAGGGGCGCCTGCAACAGGTGCCAGGCATCAGCACCCTGAGGGCAGCCCAATTGCTAGCCGCCTTCGAGCAGGCCCGTTCGCGCCCATTTTCCCAATGGGTTCGCAGTATTGGAGCACCCATTGGCAAAGGTGTGCTGCTGCCCGGTGACTGGCCGACAGTGGTTGCCCAGACACGCGCGCAGTGGCAAGCCCAGCCTGGCATCGGCTCGAAACGGGCGGACGAACTTGCGCGATTCTTCGCCAGCGCAGAGGTGCAAGCCATTGCAGCCCATCTGGCCGGGCAGGCTGTAGACGGGTTCTCGGAGCAGCCGCTCAGGCCTGAGCAATGATTATTTACCAAAAAACCTGTAGGAAAAGCCGGAGATTTACCGGCCCAGCTTTATCAAGGGTTTCTAAATGGCCAAAACCAAGGCAGGATTTCCATCCAGAATTTTTCTCGTTGCCCTGCCCCGTCCAGGAGGCTTTTCATGAAACGCTTTTCCCCCCTTTTTCTGCTCGCGGCCTTGGGCCTGGGCGCAGGCACTGCACAAGCAGCCGCGCCCGATGCCGGCCTGACAGGTTGCGACGCCAAGCGCAGCGCGATCGAGAACCAGCTCAAAATCGCCCGTGAGCATGGCAATGCCGCTCAGGCTGCCGGGCTGGAAGAAGCCTTGCGTGGCGTGGCCAACTGCACCGACGCCAGCCTGCGCAAGGAGCGTGAGCAGAAGGTACTCGATGCGCGCCATGAGGTGGCCCAGCGAGAGAAGGACCTGAAAAAGGCCGAGAAGAAAGGCGATGCCGAAAAGATCAACAAGCGCAAGGACAAGCTCGCCGAGTCCCGCAAGGAACTGCAGGACGCGGTAGACGACCTTGACCGCTGAGGCCAGCGCCTGAGGCGGCGCACGGGCCAGCCGCCGCCCGCCTCGTCATTCAATGGTTACGAAATTCGCTATGGCACGCCCGGCATGCGCTTTCGACCTTGTCCATGGGCGCCTTCAATTGCGCAGCGTCCAGCGATGGCTGGCGCGTCGCTTGTACGAGCTCGCCAGTGGCTGCCTCCAATTGCCGGGCCAGTTCCTGAAAGCGCGCCTGCCGTTGCCACACCTCAGGGCGGGCTGCGCTGGTGTCGCCTTCACGCACCTGCGTAAAGTGCTGCCAGGGTTGGTGAGACAGCGTATCCAGTGTCTGCGCCCCTTGGGCGAAGCGGCCGGCGTCGAACGGCAGTCGACCACGCAACATGCCGCCCAGGTCCTCGCTTGTCGTGAGCATGTCCTTGAAGATGGCCTTGCGCTTACCCAGCGGCGAGTCGGGGTCAACGCCCCCGCACCCCGTCAGGCCACTGCCCAAGGTCAATGCTGCAAGCACCACAACGCCCAACCGCTTAAACATCTCGCCTACCCATGCCTGGAAAAAAGGGCCGGCCAGTATCGCTGGCAAAAGGCGAAAGACCAATAGCCACATAAAAAACAGGGGTGAACCGCGTGTTCGTCCATGACAGGAATACAACGATGAAACATGCCTTGCGCCACCTGGCCTGGACATTCCCGCTAATGGCGTTGCTGGCCGGCTGCGACAATGACCAGACGACAAAGCCCGAGCCCCACGCCATCGCGACCTACGCGCCTGTTGCCTGGAAAGACCTGCCAACGGTCAGCGACGAAGACATGCTCGCCGGTTTCTATGCCTGGCGCAGCGGCTGCGAAAAGCTCAAGCGCGACCCGGTCTGGGCAGCCACCTGTGAAGCCGCCGGGAGCCAGCCGGCAAGCGCTGCACAGGTGCGCACCTTTCTCGAGCAGAACCTTGAGGTCTACGGCCTGCGTTCGGCTGACAACAGTGCCGACGGCTTGATCACCGGCTATTACGAGCCTGTCTACCCCGGCAGCTTGACCCCATCTGCCACCTATCATGTGGCGGTCTACGGCCCTCCCGAAGACATGATCACGGTGGACCTGGCCAGCGTGTACCCGGAACTCAAGGGCAAGCGCCTGCGCGGTCGCCTCGAAGGACGCGTGCTCAAGCCCTACGACACCGCAGAGGTGATCAACCGCAACGGCGCCAAGGCACCGGTACTGGCCTGGCTGACCGACCCGATGGACTTGCAGTTCCTGCAAATCCAGGGCTCTGGCCGCGTTCAACTGGAGGGCGCGCGCCAGTTGCGCCTGGGTTACGCCGACCAGAACGGTCATCCGTATCGTCCCATTGGCCGCTGGTTGGTCGAGCAAGGGCAGCTGAAAAAAGAAGACGTGAGCATGGGCGCCATTCATGCGTGGGCCCAGGCCAACCCTTCACGGGTGCCTGAATTGCTGGCCAGCAACCCCAGCTACGTGTTCTTCAGCCCACGCCCCGACAGCAACGAGGGGCCACGTGGCTCGCTCAATGTTCCGCTGACGGCGGGCTACAGTGTGGCCATTGACCGCAAGGTCATCCCGCTTGGCAGCCTGCTGTGGCTATCGACCACACGCCCGGACGGCAGCCCCGTCGTGCGCCCGGTCGCGGCCCAGGACACCGGAGGCGCCATTGCAGGCGAGGTGCGCGCCGACCTGTTCTGGGGGACCGGCCAGGCAGCCGGAGACCTTGCAGGGAACATGAAGCAGCAGGGCCAGATCTGGATGCTGTGGCCCAAGGGCCAACCGCTGCCTGAGGTGCCCAAGGTCCCGTGACCGGGGCCTTGGCATCGGGCGATGGGATCAGGCCGAGACCACGAAGAACGCCACGATGATCGCAAGGCCGGCGAACCAGACCAGCGAGCGCAGTGCCGCCCAGTCGGCGAGGTAGCAGATGATGTAAAGCAGCCGGCTGGTGATGTACATCACCCCCAGCACATCCTGGGTCACCTGTTCGGCATTGCCGACGATGTCTGCCACCAGCACGGCGGCGGCGAATGCCGGAAAGGCTTCGTACCCGTTCTGCTGGGCTGAGTGCGCGCGGCGCGGCAGCCCGGACAGGGTATCGAGGAAGGCGCGCGGGTCATGGTTGTGCTTCAAGCCGAACCGGCCGCTCGCCAGCTTGGCGATCAGCGCACAAAGCGGCGGCAGGATCATCGCGATCAGGATGCACCACAGGGCAACGGTCATGGACAGGGTTCCTCGTTCGTCAGTCGGTCAGAGCTTCATTACCAGCATACCTGCCAGTACCAGCCCGCAAGCTAGGAGTCTTGGCCCGCCGAAAGGTTCTTTGAGGTAGCGCATCCCCAGCAACACCACCAGGATCACGCTCAGCTCGCGCAGCGCCGCTGCCTCGGCCACCGACCCCAGGTGCATCGCCCAGAGCACCAGGGCATAACTGAACAGCACGCACAGCCCAACGGCCAGGCCCAGCCGCCACTGGGTTTTCCAGAACAGCACGAACGGGGCCCGGCGCGCCACCACGGCCAGCGCGGGGAATTGCCAGGCGCTGAGCAACGTCAGCCACACCAGGTAGTCCCAGGGCTTGCCCCATTGGCGCACGGCCTGACCGTCGAACCAGGTATAGCACCCGATGCACAGCCCGATCAGGGCCACTACCGGCAACATCGACCAGGGCAGCCGGTCTCCGCCACCGCCCTGCCACAACAGGCAGGCCATGCCACAGGGAATCAGCAGAATGCCGATGATTTGTTGCTGGCTCAGAGGTTCTCCGGCGAACACCAGGGTTAGCGCCAGCACGACCAGGGGCGACAGCCCACGCATCAGCGGATAGACCAGGCCCAAATCGCCCACGCGGTAAGCCTTGATCAGCAGCCAGCGATACAGCTGCTCGGCAAACGCCGAAGCCAGCAACCAGGGCCAGATACCGGCAGGCGGGATGTCCACGAAGGCCACCGCAGGCACCACCAGCGCCAGGGCCACCGTGTCCATGCTCGCAATGACCAGCAGGCGCTCGCCGCTGAATTTGATCAAGGTGTTCCAGGTGGCATGGAGCAAGGCAGCGATCAGCACCAGAGACGTGGCCAACACGCGGTGGGTCCTCAATGGGTTACCGGACGCAGACTATAAGCCCTGGCCAGGTGAACGCGTCAATTACAAGGCGGCCTTGCATCCCTGTGATGCAGCCCGCCCAACGCCTTCAGCTGGGCTCGAACGGGAACGTTTACGGCAAATTCGGTCAAACCCTGTGCCCCGAACCCCTCGTCAGGTCATCAAAGAGCTGCCCGAGTCAGTCGGGTGACGACTTGGAAGCCACTGTTACAGGAATCGGGATGCTTGAATTAGTTGCCGCGTTTATCTGCCTCACCACCCTTCTCACCTATGTGAACTATCGATTCATCGGCCTGCCGCCTGCGATCGGCGTGATGGTCACGGCCTTGCTGTTCTCGCTCATGCTGCAGGCATTGAGCCTGATCGGCTTTCCGGGCCTGGAAGCCCGCGTCGAAGCATTGATGAACCAGATCGACTTCAATGACCTGCTGATGCACTGGATGCTGGCGTTCCTGCTGTTCGCCGGTGCCTTGCACGTGAACTTGTCCGACCTACGCAGCTACCGCTGGCCCATCGGCCTGCTGGCCACCGTGGGCGTGCTGATCGCCACCGTGGTCATCGGCTACCTGTCGCACTGGGTGTTCGCGATGTTCGGCTGGCAGGTGCCGCTGATCTACTGCCTGCTGTTCGGCGCGCTTATCTCCCCGACCGACCCGATTGCAGTGTTGGGCGCCCTGCGTACGGCCAACGCTCCAAAACCCCTGAAGACCACCATCGTCGGCGAGTCTCTGTTCAACGACGGTACTGCCGTTGTGGTCTTCACCGTGTTGCTGGGCATCATCGAGCTCGGTGAAACCCCGAGCATCGCCGACACCGCGCTGCTGTTCGCTCGCGAAGCCATCGGCGGCGTGCTGTTCGGCGGTGTGATCGGCTACGCCACCTACCGCATGATCAAGAGCGTGGAGCAGTACCAGGTCGAGGTCATGCTGACCCTGGCACTGGTGATCGGTGGCTCGGCGATGTGCTACGAGCTGCACGTCTCGGCCCCCATCGCGATGGTGGTGGCGGGCCTGATCATCGGCAACCTGGGCCGCAACCTGGCGATGAACGACATGACCCGTCGCTACATGGACGGTTTCTGGGAGTTGATCGACGACATGCTCAACGCGCTGCTGTTCGCGTTGATCGGCCTCGAACTGCTGTTGCTGCCGTTCAACTGGCTGCACATGGCCGCCGGCAGTGTACTGGCGCTGGCCGTGCTGCTGTCGCGCCTGCTGACCGTGGCGCCGGCCATCGTGTTGCTGCGGCGTTGGCGTGCGGTGCCCAAGGGCACGGTGCGGGTGCTGACCTGGGGTGGCCTGCGGGGTGGGGTATCGGTAGCCCTGGCGCTGTCGTTGCCATTGGGTGAAGAGCGTGACCTGCTGCTGTCGATCACCTACATCGTGGTGCTGTCCTCGATCCTGGTCCAGGGCCTGAGCATCGGCAAGGTGGTGCGCAGGGTCAGCGCACAACCCTGAAAGAAGCGGGGCTGCACCCTGCAGCCCCAGACCGTCACTCCACGGCAGAGTCGGGGAACTGGTCCTGCACGTACTTGATCTCGGTACGCCCGTGCGGTGCAGGCAGGCCGTCCTCGCCCAGGTTCACGAAGACCATGCGTTCGACGGTCAGGATGCTCTTGCGCGTGATCTTGTTGCGCACTTCGCAGCGCAGCGTGATCGAGGTGCGGCCGAACTCGGTGGCCGTTATGCCCAGCTCGATGATGTCGCCTTTGCGCGAGGCACTGACGAAGTTGATTTCCGACATGTACTTGGTCACCACGCGCTGGTTGCCCAGCTGCACGATGGCATAGATGGCCGCTTCCTCGTCGATCCAGCGCAGCAGGCTGCCACCGAACAGCGTGCCGTTGGGGTTGAGGTCTTCGGGTTTAACCCACTTGCGGGTATGGAAGTTCATCGGGACTCCTGAGCATCCTGGCTTGCGTAAAACGATGATGGCAGAGCGGCCAGCGTCACTCCACCCAACATCGACTATCGTCTCGATTAATCGACAGAAAACCTTGGGGATGGTGCCGCACCCGGCTATAATCGTGGCCGTTTTACATGGCCGTCCACAGCGGCGCCATGCCCGCCACCTGTCCGAGGGGCGCTGCAGCAGGCTCGACCTGTCAGGCTCGGATGGGGCGTTGTCCGCTCCCGCGGACGCTCAACGCACAACGGCGCCCATTCGCACACTACGAATGGAGGCTCTGATGAGCGCTGCAAACATGCCTGCTGGTTTTACCGATTTCAAAGTTGCCGACATCTCCCTGGCCGCCTGGGGCCGTCGCGAAACCATCATCGCCGAATCGGAAATGCCTGCGCTGATGGGCCTGCGCCGCAAGTACCAGGCCGAGCAACCGCTCAAGGGTGCCAAGATCCTGGGCTGCATCCACATGACCATCCAGACTGCCGTGCTGATCGAAACCCTGGTCGCCCTGGGGGCTGAAGTGCGCTGGTCGTCGTGCAACATCTTTTCCACCCAGGACCAGGCCGCCGCCTCCATCGCAGCCGCCGGTATCCCGGTCTTCGCCTGGAAGGGTGAAACCGAGCAGGAATACGAATGGTGCCTGGAACAGACCATCCTCAAGGACGGCCAGCCCTGGGATGCCAACATGGTCCTGGATGACGGTGGCGACCTGACCGAGCTGCTGCACAAGAAGTACCCACAGGTGCTCGAGCGCGTCCACGGCGTGACCGAAGAAACCACCACCGGCGTGCACCGCCTGCTGGACATGCTGGCCAAGGGCGAGCTGAAGGTTCCGGCCATCAACGTCAACGACTCGGTCACCAAGAGCAAGAACGACAACAAGTACGGCTGCCGTCACAGCCTGAACGATGCCATCAAGCGCGGCACCGACCACCTGCTGTCGGGCAAGCAGGCCCTGGTGATCGGCTACGGTGACGTGGGCAAGGGCTCGGCTCAGTCGCTGCGTCAGGAAGGCATGATCGTCAAGGTCACCGAAGTCGACCCCATCTGCGCGATGCAGGCCTGCATGGACGGTTTCGAAGTGGTATCGCCCTTCCTCGATGGCCTGAACGATGGCACCGAGGCCAGTGTCGACAAGGCGCTGCTGGGCAAGATCGACCTGATCGTCACCACCACCGGTAACGTCAACGTCTGCGACGCCAACATGCTCAAGGCCCTGAAAAAGCGTGCCGTGGTCTGCAACATCGGCCACTTCGACAACGAAATCGACACCGCTTTCATGCGCAAGAACTGGGCATGGGAAGAGGTCAAGCCGCAGGTGCACAAGATTCACCGCACTGGTGCTGGCAGCTTCGATCCTCAGAACGACGACTACCTGATCCTGCTGGCCGAAGGCCGCCTGGTCAACCTGGGCAATGCCACTGGCCACCCAAGCCGCATCATGGACGGCTCCTTCGCCAACCAGGTCCTGGCACAGATCTTCCTGTTCGAGCAGAAGTACGCCGACCTGTCGGCCGAGAAGAAAGCCGAGCGCCTGACGGTCGAAGTACTGCCCAAGAAGCTCGACGAAGAAGTAGCCCTGGAAATGGTCCGCGGTTTTGGCGGCGTGGTTACCCAGTTGACCAAGCAGCAGGCCGACTACATCGGCGTAACCGTTGAAGGCCCGTTCAAGCCAGACGCTTACCGTTACTGATTGGCACGCTTCAAGCGCCAGGCAGTGCCAGACCGTGGCATTGCCGCTTGGAGTACACGCCTGAAAGAAACGTGAACGATGCCAGGCCAGGTCGGCCATCACCGACCTGGCTTCTACTTGCAGCTTGCAGCTTTGGGCTTGCTGTTAGAGGAACGAGTGATGTCACAGGAACGCCGCTACAGTTTCGAGTTCTTCCCGACCAAAACCGACGCAGGTCATGAAAAGCTGATGGGCGTGGCGCGCCAGTTGGCCGCCTGCAATCCTGATTTCTTCTCCTGCACCTATGGCGCCGGGGGTTCCACCCGCGACCGCACGCTCAACACCGTGTTGCAGCTGGAGAGCCAGGTGCAGGTGCCGGCTGCGCCCCACCTCTCGTGCGTGGGCGATACCAAGGCCGAGTTGCGCGCGCTGCTGGCCGAGTACAAGCAAGTCGGCATCAAGCGCATCGTCGCACTGCGCGGTGACCTGCCTTCGGGCATGGGCATGGCCAGTGGCGAGCTGCGTTATGCCAGCGACCTGGTCGAGTTCATCCGTCAGGAAACGGGTGACCACTTCCACCTCGAAGTCGCCGCCTACCCCGAGATGCACCCGCAGGCACGCAACTTCGAGGCCGACCTGGCCAATTTCGCGCACAAGGCCAAGGCCGGTGCCGACAGCGCCATCACCCAGTACTTCTTCAACGCCGACAGCTACTTCTACTTCGTCGAGCGGGCCCAGAAGCTGGGCGTGGACATTCCAGTGGTGCCCGGCATCATGCCGATCACCAACTACAGCAAGCTGGCGCGTTTTTCCGACGCCTGCGGCGCCGAAATCCCACGCTGGATTCGCAAACAGCTCGAAGCCTATGCGGACGATACGGCCAGCATCCAGGCCTTCGGGGAAGAAGTCATCACCCGCATGTGCGAGGAGCTGCTGCAAGGCGGCGCACCGAGCCTGCACTTCTACACCTTGAACCAGGCAGAACCGAGCATGGCGATCTGGAACAACCTCCAGTCCTCTCGTTGAAGCCTGATGGACCACGTGCTGGTTTCTGACCGGCGCCTGGTTCATTCGCACGTGTCGCAGGCCCCACCTGCGGCGCCCTGCTCCGCCCAATCCGGCACTGGTCTTGACCTGGCCGAGCGCGTAATCTCCGGGCATGCCAATCTCCGCCCGTCTGATCTGGATCCTGCTGCTCTTTTGCCTCAGCCCGTTCGCGCTGGGCGAGCGCTTGCGCCTGGTAAGCGATGACTGGGCACCCTATGTCTACGAGCAAAACGGTCAGCCGCGAGGCATCGACTACGAGGTCACGACCGAGGTGCTGCGTCGCCTGGGGTACGAGGTCCAATGGCAATTCATGCCCTTCAAACGTTGCCTGGCGATGATCGAGCAAGGGCAGGCCGACGGCATCATGGATGTCTTCCAGGTCGAGTCCCGGCATCCTTATTTGCTGTATGTCCCAGAACCTATGTCCACGGCCGAGTTGATCCTGTTCCAGACCAAGTCACGCCGGCATGAGGTATCGAGCCTGGATGAGCTGGCCGGCCTGACCGTCGGCACCTCGCCAGGCTACAACTACAGTGCGGCTTTCAATAACGCTGAGTTCTTCAAGCGCGAAGCGGCGCCGACCCATGAAGCGAACTTCGGCAAGCTGGCGCTGGGGCGCATAGACCTAGCGATCACCGACCGCAGGGTCGGCCTGCATGTCATCCGGCTCATGGGCCTGGAGCAACAGATCGAGGCCTTGCCGCTTGTCGTCAGTCGTCAGCTCCAATACCTGGGCCTGGCCCGCAAGCCCGGGCGCGAGGCACTGGCCCAGGCCTTTGCCGAGGAACTGCGGCGCTTCAAGCAGGAACCGGCCTATGGGGCCATCATGGACCATTACACACACGACCCTGAGGCCGTTGCGAACGCCGTTGAGCAGCAGGAAAGCAGCACAGCGCGCTAGCTCTGTTATACTCGGGCCTTCCCGCCCGGCTCACGCCCGGACGCTCGGCCTCGCAACAGGCATCCCGATCGGCATCGACGCACTCAGGCGTCAGCCCTCCGTTTCCCGGATGTGCAGTGAACGCCCAGCTGGACCGGACGCGATCGCATCTTGCCGATGCCCGTCGCGCCAGGCAGAACATCCCTACGGGCCCAGCCCACACGAGAACAGGATTGCCCATGTCCTTTGCTTCCCTCGGTCTCTCCGAGGCTCTTGTCCGCGCCATTGAAGCCGCGGGCTATACCCAGCCGACCCCCGTGCAACAGCGGGCAATTCCCGCCGTGTTGCAAGGCCGCGACCTGATGGTCGCCGCACAAACCGGTACCGGTAAGACCGGCGGCTTCGCCCTGCCGATTCTCGAACGTCTGTTCCCGGCCGGTCATCCTGACAAATCCCAGCGCCATGGCCCACGCCAGCCACGCGTCCTGGTACTGACCCCGACCCGCGAACTCGCGGCCCAGGTGCACGACAGCTTCAAGCTGTATGCCCGCGACCTGCCGCTGGTCAGTGCGTGCGTCTTCGGCGGCGTCGGCATGAACCCGCAGGTGCAGGCCATCGCCAAGGGCGTCGACGTCCTGGTTGCCTGCCCTGGCCGCCTGCTCGATCTGGCCGGTCAAGGCAAGGTCGACCTGGCCCATGTAGAAATTCTGGTCCTGGATGAAGCTGACCGCATGCTCGACATGGGCTTCATCCACGACGTCAAGAAAGTGCTGGCCCGCCTGCCGGCCAAACGCCAGAACCTGCTGTTCTCGGCCACGTTCTCCAAGGACATCACCGACCTTGCCGACAAGCTCCTGCACAACCCGGAGCGCATCGAGGTCACCCCGCCCAACACCACCGTCGAGCGCATCGAGCAGCGTGTCTACCGCCTGCCGGCCAGCCACAAGCGTGCTCTGCTGGCGCACCTGATCACCCTGGGTGCGTGGGAACAGGTGCTGGTCTTCACCCGCACCAAGCACGGCGCCAACCGCCTGGCCGAGTACCTGGAAAAGCACGGCCTGACTGCCGCCGCCATCCACGGCAACAAGAGCCAGAACGCGCGCACCAAGGCCCTGGCTGATTTCAAGGCCAACAACATTCGCGTTCTGGTCGCCACCGACATCGCCGCTCGCGGCCTGGACATCGACCAACTGCCCCACGTCGTCAACTTCGAGCTGCCTAACGTCGAAGAAGACTATGTACACCGCATTGGCCGTACTGGTCGCGCCGGTCGCTCGGGCGAGGCCATCTCCCTGGTGGCACCTGACGAGGAAAAACTGCTCAAGAGCATCGAGCGCGTGACCCGTCAGAAAATCGCGGACGGCGACCTGATGGGCTTCGATGCCAGCCAGGTCGAGGCCGAGAAGCCCGAAGTACGCGAACGCCAGCAAACCAATGGCCGTGGCGGTCGTGGTCAGCAGGCCCGTGGCGAGGGCGGCAAAGACGCCAACGGTGGCCGCAAGGACAAGGGCAAGGACAAGGGCAGGACCCGCCAGCAGGCTGCGGACAAACCCGCTGACAAGGAAAAGGCCGGCGACAGGCAGCAACAGCCGCGCAAGCCACGCGACAAAAAGCCTCGCCAGCAACAGGCCAGTAACGCCACCCCTCCGGTCATGCAGCCCAACCGCGACCCGGAAGAGTTTCTGGATGACGATGTGGACAACTTCGGTAACCGTGCCGACTACGTAAGCCCCTACCAGAATGGCAAGGGCCAGGGCCGCAACCGTCGCCCAGCCGGTAATGGAGGTCAACCGCAAGGGGGTACGCCGCGTACCAATGCCGGTGGTCAAGGCCGCAACAACGGTCAACCCCGTACTGGCGGTGGCGAGAAACGCCCGCCTCGCGCCAACAATGGCGGCGCTGCCCGCCGTGACGGCGGCGCACGTGGTGGTCGTCCACCGCGTGACGCCGCTGCCCGCCAGGAGCCGGCCGTAGGTAACACGCGCCAGCCCCAGCATCAGCCTGTGATCATCCGCAAGGAATCCAAGCTGGACCGCTATCCGACCCCCGAGCAACTGGACGATCTGCCAAGCCGTCCGCGCGGCGAACGCCCAGCACTGCTGACCCGCAAGGGGTCGTAAACGAAAACGGGGCCGCTAGCGGCCCCGTTTTTCATTCGGCTGGCGTTTATTACTTCTGCTTCACGCCTTCGACGCTGATGTCCAGATCCAGCGTCTGCGAGGTTGGGCCTGGGCCTTTGATACCGAAGTCGTTCAGGTTCAAGGTGGTGGTGGCGTTGAAGCCAGCGCGCTCACCGCCCCACGGGTCCTTGCCTTCACCGTTGAAGGTGGCCTTGAACGTCACCGGCTTGGTCACGCCGTGCAGGGTCAGGTCACCGGTCACGTCAGCGGTCTTGTCACCCGTGGACTTGACGCTGGTGGATACGAACTTGGCATCCGGGTACTTCTTCACGTCCAGGAAGTCGGCGCTGGCAATGTGCTTGTCACGCTCGGCGTGGTTCGACCACAGGCTGGCGGTTTTCAGGTCGACGCTGATCTTGCTGGCTTCAGGCTTGGCACTGTCCCAAGTGAAGTTACCGTCGAAGTCCTTGAACGTACCGTGAATGAAGCTGTAGCCCAGGTGGCTGATCTTCCAGTCCACGAAAGCGTGCTGGCCTTCCTTGTCGATCTTGTACTCGGCTGCCATGGCCTGGCCAGCGGAGAACAGAGCAGTACCGAGCGCCAGAGCGGCAAAAGTCTTTTTCAACATCGTTACTTCCTTCCTTTGCGATTGAGGTTGAGCGTCAAGCTTTGCGGCCCAGCATGCGCATGAGGGTCGCGTCACGGTCGATGAAATGGTGCTTGAGTGCGGCCAGCGCGTGCAACCCCGCAAAAACCACCACACCCCACGCCAGCCACAGGTGAATGACGCCGGCCAGGTCCGCCTGGTCTGGCAGATTGCTGACCAGGGCGGGCACCTCGAACAAGCCAAACACCGGGATACCTACGCCGTCGGCGGTGGATATCAGGTAACCGGCGATCATTACGGCGAACAATCCCAGGTACAGCGCCAGATGCCCCAGCTTGGCCCCCAAGCGTGTGAGCGGGCCATAACTGGCCAGTGCCGGCGGTGGGGGGCTCACAAAGCGCCACAGCACGCGCAACAGCATCACCGCCAGCAGCACCAGACCGATGCTTTTATGCAGGTCCGGGCCGGCCTTGCGCCATGGGTCATAGTAGTCGAGCCCGACCATCCACAACCCGAGGCCGAAAAGGCTGAAGACGGTCAGCGCCACGCCCCAGTGCATGAAGATGCTGACAGCGCCGTAGCGTGAAGATGAATTGCGCACTTGCATGTTGGCGTTCTTCCCCGTGAAAGCTATGCAAAGACTAGCGTCAAACGTATCGAATAAAAGCGGAAAAAATTGCTTTGGATTATCGACAAATCCGATAGCAAGTTTCGCTACGGCCTATTAAGGAAACGTTAACGCCGATAACGGGCAGCGAGTGCTTCGATCAACGCGCATGACACAGGGCTCAGTCAAGTGGCTGAGCCCTTCTGACAGGCCTGCCGCGCAGTGCCCGACAGACCTGCAGTATCAGCTCGCCTTGGCTTGGCTATCGGTTGCAGGCTTTTTGGCTGGCGCCGGCTTGGTAGCAGCTTTTTTGCTGTCGGCAGGCTTGTGCGCTGGCTTGTGCACCGGTTTGGCCGCTGGCTTGTGGGCTGGCGCCTGCTTGACCGGGGCAGCCTTGGTGGTTGCCGCCTTCGTGGGCGCTGCCTTGACGACGGGCGCCGGGCTGGCCGGTGCCTGTGCCGGGGCTTGCGCCGCCGGTTGCGCTGCGGGTGGCGCCACAGGGGCTACTTCAGCTGCCTTGGCCGCCGGTTGAGGCGCTGGCGCCGGCGTTTCCTTGGCACCGAACAGGCGAGCAAAGAAGCCTGGCTTTTTTTGGCCCGTCGCATCGGCCGATTGGGTCTCAGGCTTGGCCGGCGCTTGGTCGACTGCCTTGTCCTTGTCGGACGCGCCGCCGCCGAACAGGTTGGTGAAGAAATTGCCCTTGCTCTTGGCCGCTGCCGCGCCTGCAGCGGCAGTCGCTGCCGCTGGCACGGCCTTGACCGGGTCGAACGACTTGCCGGCCAGCAGGTCCTGCACTTGGCCGGCAGCCCGTTGACCGCTGCGCAGTGCGCCTTCAAGCGTGCCTGGGTACAAGGCATCGGTGTGCTCACCGGCAAAGGCGATGCGTTGTACCGGGCGCTCCCAGAGGCGCCAGTACTTGCTGATCTGGCCAGGTCCATAGGCCAGGTAGGCACCCCCAGTGCCGGCATCGGCGCTGTAGCGCTTGACCTCATAACCGGTGAAAGCGCCACGGGCCTGAGGGTAGAAGGTATGCAGGCGAATGAGCACCTGGTCGACCATCTGCTTGTCACCAAAGGCCTGCAGCAGGCGGGCGTTGTCGCCGGAAAGGTTGATCACCACGTTGGCACCGCCCTTGAGGGCCGGTTCGATCCACAACATGCCAAGGCCCGTATTGCTGAAGATCTCACCCGACATGCGCGCCCGGCTTTCCCAGACCGGTTTCTTGAACTTGAGCATCACCTGGTCGCGCCAACCGTAGTTGGTGCCCTTGAGCGCCGCCACATGCTGGTTATCCAGGCCAGGCGTCATCTGGATCTTGGCCAGTGCACGCAGGGGCACGGCCATCACCACGTAATCGGCGCGGTAACCCACGCTGCCGACTTTCACGGTAACGCCGTCCTTGTCCTGAACGATTGCACTCACCGGCGAGCCGGTCTTGATGGTCTTCAGTTGCTTGACGAACGCCTGCGCCAGCACCGGGCTGCCGCCGGGCAGCCGCGCTGCACGCAGGTCACGGTCGCTCACGTCACGGTAGACGCGGTTCTGCTGGGCGAAATACAGCAGCGACAGGCGCGACGGCTCGTCGTAGCGGCTGCGGATCTGCTGGTTGACCAACTGACGGGCCGTGGCAGGTAACTGCAACTTGTCCAGCCAGGAGGACACGTTGATCTGGTCCAGGGCGAACAGGGTGCTGGTCGCCTGGGGGTTGAGCGGATCGTCGATCGAACGGGCCAGGTCGTCCAGGGTTTTCTCGTAGCGCTTGAGGGCTTCGGCCGTGGCCGGCTGCTTGAGGGCCAGGTCTGCGGCACTGAAGTACTCGCCATCGATCAGGTACCCAGGGGTGCGCACGAATTCGGGCGCCGGCAGCGTGTCGAGCTTGAAGCGATCAACGTACTGGTTGAGCACCGGCTGCGCCTTGGTATTGCCGATCCATTCGCTGGTGGCCAGGCCCGAGCGGCCGCCCATGCCTGCCTTGGCTTCGAGCAGGGCCACCTGCCAGCCCTTGTTCTGCAGCTCGTAGGCTGCGGTCAGGCCCGCCATGCCGCCGCCCACGACGATTGCCGTGGGCGTCTTGTCACTCGCCAGCGCGGCACCGCTGGAAACACCAATCAATACCAACGCGCACAGGCGCACCCAAGCAGCAGCCATGTTGGCGAACTCCGAGTCAAAGGTTGCAGAAAAACAGAGAGAGGCGGGATGCCCCGAGAGAGGCGCTAGAATACGTCACCGCTGCCAGGGCTGCCAGCGTAGTGACATCAAGTGGTCTGGCTAAATGACATTTTCTGGCGGGTTGTTCTCACCCGTGCCATTGCTTAGGCTTACGCCCCCACGCCGCCAAGCCAGGAGAAGTGCTCATGGGCCTCAATGATCAGTGGATGCAGCGCGACCTCAAGGTCCTCTGGCACCCCTGCACCCAGATGAAAGACCACGAGCAACTGCCGCTGATACCGATCAAGCGCGGTGAAGGGGTGTGGCTCGAGGATTTCGAGGGCCGGCGCTACCTGGATGCCGTGAGCAGCTGGTGGGTAAACGTGTTCGGCCATGCCAACCCGCGTATCAATGAGCGCATCAAGGAGCAGGTCGACCAGCTTGAGCACGTGATTCTGGCAGGCTTCAGCCACCAGCCTGTCATCGAGCTGTCCGAACGCCTGGTGGCCATGACGCCGGCCGGGCTCGACCGGGTGTTCTACGCCGACAATGGCTCGTCCTGCATCGAAGTGGCGCTGAAGATGAGCTTTCACTACTGGCAGAACGTCGGCAAGCCGGACAAGAAGCGGTTCGTCACCCTGACCAACAGCTATCACGGTGAAACCATCGCCGCCATGTCCGTCGGTGACGTCCCGTTGTTCACCGAAACCTACAAGGCGTTGCTGCTCGACACCCTGAAAGTCCCGAGCCCCGATTGCTACCTGCGCCCGGAGGGCGTCAGCTGGGAGGCGCATTCGCGCACCCTGTTCCAGGTCATGGAGCAGACCTTGGCCGAGCATCATGCCTCGATCAGCGCGGTCATCATCGAGCCGTTGATCCAGGGCGCCGGCGGCATGCGCATGTACCATCCGGTCTATCTCAAGCTCTTGCGCGAAGCCTGCGATCGCTACGACGTGCACCTGATCCATGACGAGATCGCGGTTGGCTTCGGTCGCACGGGCACCATGTTCGCCTGCGAGCAGGCAGGTATTCGCCCGGACTTCCTGTGCCTGTCCAAGGCCCTGACCGGGGGGTATCTGCCCCTGGCTGCCTGCCTGACCACCGACAAGGTGTACCAGGCGTTCTATGACGACTACCGCACATTGCGCGCGTTCTTGCATTCGCACAGCTACACCGGCAACCCGCTGGCGTGCGCGGCCGCCTTGGCCACCCTCGACATCTTCGAGCAGGACAACGTGATCGAGGCCAACAAGGCGCTGGCCACGCGCATGGCCAGCGCCACCGCGCATCTGGCCGACCATGCCCACGTGGCCGAGATTCGCCAGACCGGCATGGTCCTGGCCATCGAAATGGTCCAGGACAAGGCCGGCAAGGTGCCCTACCCCTGGCAGGCGCGACGCGGCCTCAAAGTGTTCGAGCATGCCCTGACCCGTGGCGCGCTGCTGCGCCCGCTGGGCAGTGTGGTGTATTTCCTGCCACCGTATATCATCACGCCCGAACAGATCGACTTCCTGGCCGAAGTGGCCAGCGAAGGCATCGACATCGCCACCCGCGACAGCACCCGCGTGACGGTGCCCAGCACCTTCCACCCGGATTTTCGCGATCCGGGCTGATAGCGAGTCAAAGGCCATGCCTGCGACCGCGCCGGAACCTGCGCTGCATGCGTCATGCCGGCGTGGGCCTTCCGGTCGTCCTTACCTTTTCAGAGCTTACCCATGAGACTGTCCCGCTTCTTCATCGACGCCCCCCTGAGCCTTGGCGAACACGACCTGCCCGAGGCACAGGCCCACTACATCGGCCGCGTATTGCGCATGGCGGCGGGTGACCCCGTGCAGCTGTTCGACGGCAGCGGCCAGGAATACCGTGGACAGTTGCTGGAGGTGGGCAAGAAAGCCGTGCGCGTGAGCCTGGACCAGGCATTCGCTGGCCAAGCCGACTCACCGCTGCAGGTGCACCTGGGTCAAGGGCTGTCGCGGGGCGAGCGTATGGACTGGGCCATCCAGAAAGCCACCGAGCTGGGCGCCAATGAGATCACCCCGATCGTCAGCGAGCGGTGCGAGGTGCGCCTGAAGGACGAGCGCGCCGACAAGCGCCTGGCCCACTGGCGGCAAGTGGCGATCAGCGCCTGCGAACAGTGTGGCCGCTCCAGCCTGCCGATCATCCACCCGCCCATCACCCTGGCTCAGTGGCTGGCCGCCACCCAGGCGCAGCTCAAGCTGGTGTTGCACCCGGTAGCCGAACCGCTGGTCAGTCATGCCAAACCGGCAAGCCTGGCTTTTCTGATTGGCCCGGAAGGCGGCTTGAGCGAACCCGAGGTGGAGCAGGCCAAGGCAGCGGGCTTTCATGCGGCGCGCCTGGGCCCGCGGGTATTGCGCACCGAAACCGCCCCCGTGGTGGCCCTTTCAGTGGCACAACAGCTCTGGGGTGATTTCTAAGCTTTCCCAGGCGCACGGGCGGTGCTCGCAGGCTGGGGTGATCAACGCACGTAGTGCGACACCGCCACGAAATGCATCAGGCTGCCGGCAATCACGAACAAGTGCCAGATGCCATGCCAGTGACGAAAACGCCGGTCGAATGCGAAAAAGATGATGCCCACGGTGTAGAACACGCCCCCTGCGGCCAGCCAGGCAAAACCGGCGGTACCCAGCGCCTGCAGCAGCGGGTTGACGGCGACCAGCACGATCCAGCCCATCACGGCGTAGATCACGATGGACAAGACCCGTGCTTCGGAGCGCGGCTTGATTTCCTGCAGCATGCCCAGTACTGCCAGCCCCCAGACGATGCCGAACAGGCTCCAGCCCCAAGGCCCGCGCAGGCTGATCAGACAGAAAGGCGTGTAGCTGCCGGCAATCAGTAGGTAAATAGAGAGGTGATCGAGCTTGCGCATGATCACCTTCGCCCGCCCGCGCGTGCTGTGATACAGCGTGGAAATGCTGTACAGCAGCAACAGCGTGCCGCCGTAGATGGAGAAACTGACGATCTTCCAGGGGTCTCCCTGCAGGATGGCCCCGACGATCAGCCAGAGGGCACCGAGGCCTGCCAGCAACGCACCCACCAAGTGGGTCCAGGCATTGAAGCGTTCACCGTAATACATGCACTTAAAGACCTTTCGAAACCCATCCAGTTTCAGCCACGACAATCGACGCACAACGGCCGCACGCTCTAACCCGGCGCTTGCAGCCTGCCGCTGCGTTGCGCGTCCCTGACCAGGCGCTCGAGCCCCACCAGGTCAGGTACGCGCGCCACCTGATCCCCTACCTGGACAGCGGCCAACTCAAGGGGTGCCAATGCCACGTCGACGTAGTTGAGCTGGCTGTCGAGCTTGCACGAGCGCGGTATGCCTTGCAGCAGCAAGGCTAGGTAACGCAAGCCCGTGTCGCCCAATGCGTTGAGCACCACCACGCGGGCCCGTTCGCCACAGGGCGTGTGGCTGTCGCAGGCCGCTTCGAAACCGATCAGGGGCAAGCGCTGTTGGCGCCAGTCGACCCAGCCCAGGTGCCAGGGCAGGTCACCGCGCTGGCACGCCACATTGCGCAGTCCACTGAGTTCAGCCACGGCCACATTGGGTAGCACCAACGTACGGTCGCCCAAAGGCAGCAACAGCCCGGTGAGGCTGCTGCGCTGCCCGGCTATCAGTTCAAGCATGGGACTGGCTCCACTGGAGGATGCTGTGCAGCAATACCGACTCCTGATAAGGCTTGCCGAGGTATTCGTTGACCCCGATGGCCATGGCTCGGTCGCGGTGCTTCTGCCCCGTACGCGAGGTGATCATGATGATGGGCAGGTCCTTGAGACGGGCGTCCTGGCGAATGCGGGTCGCCACTTCGAAACCGTCCATGCGCGGCATTTCGATATCCAGCAGCAACACATCGGGCCGGTGCCCTTCCAGCACCGCCATGGCATCCACCCCGTCCTTGGCGGTGATCACGCTCATGCCATGGCGCTCCAAGAGCCGGCTGGTGACCTTGCGCACCGTGACCGAGTCATCCACCACCATCACCAGCAAGGTGCGATCCGGGGTTGCTGCCGGCAGCAACCCACGTGGCGTGCCTCCAGGCAGACGAGCAAGCCGCCGTTGCTGGCCGCGCAACTGCCCCAGAAGGTCCAGAATCAGCACCACTCGCCCATCCCCCAGCAACGTTGCACCCGACAGGCCGGCAACGGCCGCGAACTGCGGGCCCAGGCTTTTGACCACGATCTCCCGGCTGGGCGACAAGCTGTCGACCTGGATGGCGAACGACTGCTCCTGCGAATGCACCAGCAGCAAGGGCAATGGCACGCTCTGGCCCAGCAGCGTGGGACGCGGGGCGCCCTGCACCAGCTCGCCCAGGTAGCGCAGCTGGTACTGATGGCCTGCATAGGTGTAGCGCGGCGGCTCCTGCTCGTAGCAGGCCGCCAGTTCGGCGGGCGGTACCCGCACGATGCCTTCGATGATGTTGAGCGGGATCGCGTACTGCTCATCGCCCAGGTGCACCATCAGTGCGCGGTTGATCGACACCGTGAACGGCAGGCGAATCTGAAAACGCGCCCCCTTGCCCTGGGCCGACTCGATGGTCATCGAGCCGCCCAACTGCTTGACCTCTTCGTGGACCACGTCCATGCCCAGGCCCCGACCTGAAATCTGCGTGATCTTTTCGGCCGTGGAAAAGCCCGGCCTGAGGATGAACTGCAGTATCTCGTGGTCGCTCAGCTGCGCCTGCGGGTCCAGCAGGCCGCGCTTGATGGCCTTGAGCCGGACAGCGTGTAGCGGCACGCCGGCGCCGTCGTCGGTCATCTCGATGACGATGTCCGCCCCCTCGTGCAGCAGGTTCAGGTGGATCGTGCCCTGCTCGGGCTTGCCCGCGGCCAATCGGGCTTCGCGACTTTCCAGGCCATGGTCGACGGCATTGCGCAACATGTGTTCAAGGGGCGCCACCATGCGTTCCAGCACGCTGCGATCCAGCTCCCCCTCGGCGTTGCCCACCACCAGCTCGACCTGCTTGCCCAGCTCGCTCGCCACCTGCCGCACCACGCGCTGCAAGCGCGGCACCAGGCGTTCGAAGGGCACCATCAAGGTTGCCGTCAGGCCTTCCTGCAGTTGGCTGTTGACCCGCGCCTGCTGCTGGAGCAGGCCATAGGCTTCCTGGGCGCGCTGGGCCATGGTCTCCTTCAGGTCCAGCAGGTCCGAGGCCGACTCGAACAGGGCCCGCGACAACTGCTGCAACTGCGAGTGGCGGTCCATTTCCAGTGGGTCGAAATCTTCATAGACATCGCCTTCGATCTGCTGGCGGCTGGAGATCCGGCCCTGGGTTTCGATATCCAGGCGCAGCAGCTGGTCACGCATGCGCTCGAGCGTGGTTTCCATTTCGTTGAGCGTGAACTGGGCGTCATTGACCTGCTGCTCGATACGCCCACGGATGATCGAATGCTCACCGGCCAGGTTGCCCAGGTCGTCCAGCAATTCGGCATCGACCTTGACCATATCCCCCGGTACTCGCTCAGGGGTTACTGCCGGCCCTTCGCTGGCGGCAGTTTCGACCGGGCTGGTGCCGGCCGCGCTGTCGGTCAGCCCTGCGCTGCTGAAGTTGCGGATGTAATCGATCAGCGCCGTGGCAGCGTGCAGCGGTTGCCCCAGGCGCACGGCATCGAGCATGTGCGCCAGGCGGTCGTGGCAGTTCTGCAACAGCGAGAACAAGGCCCCGCTCGGTGGCAGGCGCCCTGCCGCGAGCAACTCGTACAAAAATTCCAGCTCATGGGCCAGGTCACCGATGGGGCCGATTTCGACCATGCGTGCCACCCCTTTGAGGGTGTGCAGGTCGCGCATCAGGTTGTCCACCTCCACCGTGCTGCGTGGGTCGGCCTGCCACCGCGCCAGGGCCGCCGCAGCGCTCTCGACGATGTCCGAGCTTTCTTCGAGAAAGACCTCCATCAGCTCTTCCCCGGCGCTTTCCGGAGCCTGGGACGGCTGTACTGGCGCCGGGTCGAGGGCTACGTCAGGGGTCGGTGTGTCGATCAGTTGCACGTCCATGTCCGGGTGCAGCGGTATGACACTGTCGAGGCCCACGCGCCCGGTGGCATCGGGAGCAAGCCCTTGCCCCTGCAGGTCGCGCAGACGGGTCACCAGCGCCGTACGCGGGGCGACGTCCTGGCCAGCAGCCAGCTCGTCGAGCATGTCCAGCAGCGCTTCGTGGGCGTGCTGGGCATGGGTGAAGAACTGCCCATCGGCAGGCAGACTGCCCTCCTCCACAGCACCGTACAGGTCCAGCAAGGCTTCGCACACCTCATCGACCTGCCACAGATCGGCTGAATGGGCGGCATGGGCAAGTTCAGTCATGTCATCGAGCAGCGTGTCCAAGGCCCCCCGTTGGGCCGGGTGCCGCTGCCAGTCGGCCAGCAACGTCTCGGCATCCAGCAGGCGGTCCATGGCCTGTGACAGGAACGTTGCGACCTGTTGCGGGTCGCGAGCGTTGCCGGTCGAGGCATGCGCATCGCCACCCAGGGCGGCAATACGCGTATCCAAGGCCAACTCAACCTGCTCGATCAACTGGGCCGCGCCGGGCAGGGGGTCGAACGGGGTGGTGGATAACTGCGCCAGGCCCTGCCCGAACATCGACGCGGCGGCCGTGAGCCAGCGCAACTCCGTTTCGTCGAGCAGCAGGTCGTGCGCCTTGTACTCACGCGCCAGCCGATCGAATACGGTGGCAAGTTCGGCCATGGGCAAGACCCCGGCCATGGCCGCACTGCCCTTGAGGGTGTGCAAGGCCCGCTGCAGGGCGTCGTCCACAGGGACGCCGTGCTGGGCATGTGCCAGGAACGTATCGAGGCTGGCCAGGTGGCCTTGCGCCTCGGAACGGAAGATGTCCAGCAACTGCGGGTCGAGCCCCTGCGCGTTGGCCGCGGCTGGCAAATCGCGCTCGGCAAGGGCATGCAGGCGGCCCACCAATTGCTGTACTGCGCTCACGTGCGGCAGGTGCCCTGCGGCGAAGTCAGCGAGCACCTCGGGCAGTTGCGCGAACGCTTGCTCAAGCGCTATCTGCCCGTCTGCGCCAACCACGTTGCGGCCGGCAAGCACGCGGTTGAGCAGGTGCTCGGCGGCCCAAGCCAGCTCTGCCAACGCCTGGGCATGCACCAGGCGGGCTGCGCCCTTGAGCGTATGCAACGCCCGGTGCACGTCGATCAGCGCGTCCTGCTGCTGGTGGTCGGCACGCCAGTTCAGCCAGTGCCGCTCAATGTCCTGAAGCAGTGTTTGGGCTTCTTCGATGAATACGCCACGCAACTCGTCCTGAAGGCCGTCCCCGTCCTCCAGGTCGGCATGCTCTTGTGCGGTGGAACAGTGGACGCCCAACGCCCCCAGGCGCTCGCGGGCCATGACGATGAAGCGCTGGGCGTCGGCCAGCGGGTCGGCCACGCGCCATTGCAGGTAGCATTCGCCAGCGCTCAAGGCTTCGGCCAGCAGCGTCAGTTCCTCGGAGAAGGGGTCGGCCTGCGCCTGTTGTACCCAGCCTTGGACAAACGCCGTGCAGCGCGCGAACACCTCGGCAGCTGCCGGCAGCATCAGCATGGCCAAGGCGCCGCGCACCTGCTGGAGCAAACCTGGCAAGGCCTGCAGGTGTTGACGGGGCCAACCCGACTCCAGGCAATCGCCCAACAGGTCCTTGGCTTGCTGCAACACGTTCAGCGACTCTCGCAGCACGACCAGGCGAATCTCGGCGACATCGGCGCCCGGCAGGCCTGCCTCTCCCCCTTCTTCGAGCGGCCCGACCATGCCGTTGAGCGTGGCCTCCACATACAGCAATGCGCCCGCCACATCCATCAACACCGCGTCATCCACGGCCCGATCGCCCTGGGCCAGCCCTTGCAGCGTCATCACTTGATCGATGATGACCCGACGCGGCTGCTGGAAACCCAGCACAGCCAGGGTATCGGCCACGTGGCGCAGGGGAGCGAGCAACACTTCGAGTTGTTCATTGTGCTGCCGGTCGCTGCGCACGAACTGGTCCAGGCGGTCCTTGATGCGCATGAGGTCGTCACACAATGCCGCCACCACCGACCTTAGCGCATCGCGGCCCTCCCCGGCCTGCAACTGCTCGCGCCAGTTGCCCAGCGACACGTCAAGGTTCGCCAGGTCCTCGGCACCTGCCAGACGCTGGCCTGCACTGCCGAGCAGGCGGCCATGAACCACCGGTTCCGCGCCTCGGCAAGCACGCAGCTGGTTGAGGAGCGGCAACATCACCAGTGGCAGGTCATGGCGAGCGCCGCGCAGACGTTCCAGGTACGAAGGCAACAGCTCCAGGCCCCTGAACAGCGCGCCCAGGCAGTCGCCTCGCGGGGTGACCTTACCGCTGGCCAGGTCGGTCACGAGCATTTCCAGCTCCTGGGCAAGGCGCGTGGCTCCAGGCAACTCAAGCATCACCAGGCAACCGTGTACCTGGTGCAGGTTGTCCGCCACGAAGGTGAGTAGCGACAGGTCTTCAGGCTCGCCGGCAAAGCGTTCCAGCGCCTGGCGCCCCTGCCCCAGGCAATCGAGCAGGGCAGCCTTGGTCCAGGCCAAGCCCACGGTATCGTGGCGGGCAGGGCCAGCAATGGAGCCGGGCATGGGCGTGGACATGGGCATTTCTCAATGGGGCTCGGCAGGTGCCGGCAGGGTGAATCCGGAAACCGAGCGGCGCATCTCGCTGGCCATGCGCGCCAGGTGACGAATACTGTCGGCGGTGGCGCCGGAACCTGCGGACGTCTGGGCGGTGATCTGCTGGATGACGGCCATGGTGTGTGAGATCTGCCCCGCCGAGGAGGTTTGCAGCTGGGCCGCATCGGAAATGCTGTGGATAAGGTCGGCAAGGTTCTGGGAAACGCCTTCGATCTCGGCCAGCGCCACGCCGGCGTCCTGGGCCAGCCTGGCGCCTCGCACGACTTCGGCCGTGGTCTGCTCCATGGAGATGACCGCTTCGTTGGTGTCGGCCTGAATGGTCCGCACAAGGGCTTCGATCTGCCGTGTAGCCGAGGACGAGCGCTCGGCCAGGCGCTGCACTTCGTCCGCGACCACGGCGAACCCGCGCCCTGCCTCACCCGCCAGGGAGGCCTGGATAGCGGCGTTCAAGGCCAGGATGTTGGTCTGGTCGGCGATGTCGTCGATCAGGCTGACGATATCGCCGATTTCCTGGGACGATTCGCCCAGGCGCTTGATGCGCTTGGCGGTGTCCTGGATCTGCTCGCGAATGTTGTTCATGCCGTCGATGGTGTTGTGCACCACCTCATTGCCCTTGTTGGCAATGGCCACGGACCGCTCGGCGACCTTGGCCGATTCGTAGGCATGGGCCGAAACACGGTCGATCGACTCGACCATGTCCCCGACTGCCTCGGAGGCTTCGCTGATCTGTTCGGCCTGCTGCTCGGACGCCTTGGCCAACTGGCGGGCCGTGTTCTGCGTGTCCTGCACCGCCGAGGCGACCTGCACCGCGCTGTGGTTGATGGTGGCGACCAGGTCGCGCAATTGGTCGACGGAGTAGTTGATGGAGTCGGCGATGGCGCCGGTGAAGTCTTCGGTCACCGAGACGGTCACCGTCAGGTCGCCATCTGCCAATTCTTCGATTTCATCGAGCAGGCGCATGATCGCCTGCTGGTTGCGTTCGTTCTTTTCGGCGGTCTCACGCAACTGACGGTTGGTGGTGCGCACCATGACCAGGCCGATGAGGATGATCGAGGCCAGTGCCAACAAGCCCAGTGCATACCCCCCAACGGTATCGAGCGTGCGCCCGCTGGCCAGGTTTTCGAAGCCGTTGGCCAGGTGCGAGGCTTCCTCGAGCAAGGTCTGCGACAGGCTGAAGATGCTGCCGGCCGCCTCCCGCACCCGGAACAGCTCCGGCGAGGTCTCGAGAATTTCATCGACCGAGCCGGCCACGAACTGGAACAGCTCGGCGATTTCCGCCAGCCGCGCCCTGGCATCGGCGTCTTCGACACGGGTCACGCCAATGGCAGCATCGCCCTTGAGCATGCCCTCGAGCACCTGGCCGAAGCGGCCAGCATCGCGGCCGAAGGCATCGGCGGCCTGCGCCGCCGCCGCATCGCCGGCCAGTACGGTGTTGACCGACCCCAGGATACGTTCGGCCAGCAGCAGCTGGCGCTGTGCCACGGCAACCTGGCTGGCCGGGGCGCCACTTTGCAGCAGGATTTCGACCACCTTTTCGTATTCGACCTGCAACTGCGGGACGGTTTCGGCCAGGGTGGCCGCCACCTGATGCAAGGACAGCACGGTCTGTTCGCTGGCCAGGATGGTGTCGGTGCTCTTGCGCAGGCTCTCCCAGTCATCGCGCACCGCTTCCATCTCTTCGCGCACCGAGGCTGGCGCCGCGGGCAGCCCGGTGGCCTTGTCGCCTTCGCGCAGGTAGCCCCAGCGACGCTCGAAGTCGTTGCGTGCATCGGACAGCAGCCTGAAGGCTACGCCCTTGCCGGCAGCCGCTTCAGTGGCGTTCTTGGCGATGCGCTGGGACAACACGCGCAGCTCGCCGGCATGGCCGATGTACTGCTTGTCGTAGTTGGACTGGGTGTTGAGGTAGGCGAAATTGGCGAACAGCAGAATGATCGAGAGGATCAGGATCAGGAACAGCACGGTGATCTGCGCAATGCTGCGGGTGCGGGGGCTCACGGTAGTGGCGGTGACGGGGGGAGCAGGCTGGTTCACGTTTGCAAGGTCCTATAACGCCACATCGAGAAAGCCCGGTGCCTGGGCCAGGGCAAAGGGGCTGAAAATCGCCCAGTAGTCGTGGTCGCGTTCAAAGCGCCCCTGAACGAAGGCCCCGGCAGCATCGGTCACCGGCAGCGCAGGTTGCAGGCTGTCGATTGCAAAGTGCTGCAGGCCTACCACTTCGTCCACCAGCAGGCCAACGAAAAGCGCCTCGTGATCAAGCACCAGGACGCGCCGCTGCTTGCCAGGCACAGCACTGCCCAGGCCGAGGAAACGGCCCAGGTCCATCACGGGCAGCAACCGGCCACGCAGATTGGCCACCCCGCATACCCAGGGTTGCACACCGGGTACTCGACTACTGCGGGGTTCACGCAGCACTTCGGCCACCTCGCCCATGGGGGCGACGAACCATTGCCCGGCCACACGAAAACCGATGCCGCTCCACTGCTGCAACCTGTCACCCGAAGCCGGTTGGTCGGCTACCAGCAGGCGGCAGCGGCGATCGATATCCAGCAACAGTTCGAAGGCGGTCAGCGACGCTCCCTGCGGGCGTGTGGTCAAGCCCCCAGCACCTCTTGGAGCTTGTGCACCAGCGCGTCTTCTTCCACAGGTTTGGTCAGGAAGTCACGTGCGCCCTGGCGCGTCGCCCAGATGCGGTCGGTTTCCTGATCCTTGGTGGTCACCACGATGACCGGAATGCCCTTGGTCTCCGGGTCCTTGCTGAGCTGGCGAGTGGCCTGGAAGCCGTTCATGCCTGGCATCACGATATCCATGAGCACTGCATCGGGCTTCTCCTGCCGGGCAAGGGCCACGCCATCGGCGCCGTTGTTGGCCTTGAGTACCTCGTGCCCGTGGTTTTCCAGCCATTGGGTCAATCGATACATCTCTGTCGGCGAGTCGTCGACAATCAGAACGCGGGCCATACGGGTTCCCCATCAGGATTCGAAAGACCGTGCCATGGCAGGGCGCGGTCAGGGTGCTGTTTGTTGAGCGGTGGCAAACCCAGGTACATGGGCCTGTATCGCCTCGATCAGTTCTTCCTTGGTAAACGGTTTGGTCAGAAACTGATCAGAACCGACCACACGCCCACGGGCCTTGTCGAACAGACCGTCGCGCGACGACAACAGAATCACCGGGACGTCCTTGAAGGTGCTGTTCTGCTTGATCACCGCGCACGTCTGGTAGCCGTCCAGACGCGGCATCAAGACATCGACGAAGATCACGGCCGGGTTGTGATCGACGATCTTGGCCAGGGCATCGAAGCCATCGCTGGCAGTGATGACCTCGCAGCCCACCTCACCGAGCAGCATCTGCGCCGTGCGGCGAATGGTGCGTGAATCGTCGATCACCATCACTTTCAGGGGTTGTTCCATAGACGCCTACCCGGGGAATTGAGCTGCACGTTGCAAGCGCCACGCTACAGGAAAGCCCAATGGGCCCGTGGCCGCTTTTCGCTTGAGGCGTGTAGCCGAAGGCTTGAAGCTGCATTTTTAGCACAGTCCGGGTAGCCATTCCATCTGCCGCGCCCCTTGACCGGCGGCGTTGGCGGCGCCACCCTGAGCCACTTTTCTTTCGATCCATCGCGGCCACGCCGCCAAGAGGAACCACCCCATGAGCGTTCGCCTCGGCATTGTCATGGACCCTATCGCGTCCATCTCCTACAAGAAGGACAGTTCGCTGGCCATGCTGCTGGCTGCCCAGGCACGCGGCTGGAGCCTGTTCTACATGGAGCAGCGCGACCTGTATCAAGGTCAAGGCAAGGCACGTGCGCGCATGCGCCCGTTGACGGTGTACGCAGACCCGGCCCGCTGGTACGAGCTGGGCGAGGAGCAGGACAGCGCCCTGGCCGAACTGGACGTGATCCTGATGCGCAAGGACCCACCCTTCGACCTGGAATTCGTCTACAGCACCTACCTGCTCGAACAAGCCGAAAGCGAAGGCGTGCTGGTGGTCAACCGCCCCCAGAGCCTGCGTGACTGCAACGAAAAGCTGTTCGCCACGCTGTTCCCGCAATGTACGCCACCCACCCTGGTCAGCCGTCGCCCGGACATCATCCGCGCGTTTGCCGCCGAGCATGGCGATGTGATCCTCAAGCCCCTGGATGGCATGGGCGGCACGTCGATCTTCCGTCACCGGGCGGGCGACCCGAACCTGTCGGTGATCCTCGAAACCCTGACCCTGCTGGGTACTCAGCAGATCATGGCCCAGGCCTACCTGCCGGCGATCAAGGACGGCGACAAGCGTATCCTGATGATCGACGGCGAGCCGATCGACTACTGCCTGGCCCGTATTCCGGCCAGCGGCGAAACCCGTGGCAACCTGGCAGCCGGCGGTCGTGGCGAAGCACGCCCCCTGAGCGAGCGCGACCGCTGGATCGCGGCGCAGGTCGGCCCGACATTGCGCGAGAAGGGCCTGCTGTTCGTCGGTCTGGACGTGATTGGCGACTACCTCACCGAAATCAACGTGACCAGCCCCACCTGCATCCGCGAAATCGACGCCGCCTACGGCACCGACATCGGCGGCCAGCTGATGGATGCCATTGATCGCCAGCTCAAGGCCCGTTGACCACGGACATTCGGTAACGGACTGGCGTGGGGTATCATGCTCACCCGCAAGCGACAGGCTGCAAGACCGGTACGGCCGCCCCGTGCCTCTGCTGCCTGTTGCGTGCCGTTTGTAGCTCGACGATGCCCCTGGATACCTGATGACGCTGCCCGCTGACATCCCCGCCGACCTGTTGCCGCCCCGCGTTCGCCCGGTGGACAGGCTGGGCTTCACGCTGTTTCTGGCGGCGCTGGTGCACCTGGCGTTGATCCTCGGGGTGGGCTTTACCGTGGTCAAGCCGGCGCAGATCAGCCGCACCATGGACATCACCCTGGCCACGTTCAAAAGCGAAAAGCCGCCGGAAAAGGCCGACTTCCAGGCGCAAGACAACCAGCAAGGCAGCGGCACCCTGGACAAGAAGGCCGTGCCCAAGACCACCGAGCTTGCGCCTTTCCAGGACACCAAGATCAACAAGATCACCCCGCCACCTGCCGCCAGGCCCGAGGTACCGCCGCCCCCGCAGAAGTCGGCGGTCGCGACCAAGGCTCCGAAGGCGCAAAAGGTCGAGCCCAAGCCCCGGGAAAGCAAGCCCCAGCCCAAGCCGAGCACGCCCGTGCGCGAGTTCGACAGCTCGCAGCTGTCCAGCCAGATCGCCAGCCTTGAGGCAGAGCTTGCCAATGAGCAGCAGCAATATGCCAAGCGCCCGCGTATCCATCGCCTGAATGCGGCCTCGACCATGCGCGACAAGGGCGCCTGGTACAAAGAGGAATGGCGCAAGAAAGTCGAACGCGTGGGCAACCTGAACTACCCGGACGAGGCACGCCGGCAGCAGATCTACGGCAACCTGCGCATGATGGTCTCGATCAACCGCGACGGGTCACTCTACGAAGTGCTGGTGCTTGAATCGTCCGGCCAGCCCGTGCTGGACCAGGCTGCCCAGCGCATCGTGCGCCTGGCCGCACCGTTCGCGCCGTTCACCGGTGACCTGGCCGAGTACGACCGGCTGGAAATCATCCGTACCTGGCGCTTCGCCAGGGGTGATCGGTTGTCCAGCAACTGAGCCGGCACGCTTGCAGCGGTGGCCGGGTGGCGCCACACTATCCCCCATGAAGAACCTCACGCCGAGCTACCTCAAGCACCAGTTCCTGATCGCCATGCCGCACATGGCCGACCCGAACTTCGCCCAGACCCTCACGTACATCGTCGAGCACAATGCTCATGGCGCGATGGGGCTTGTGGTGAACAAGCCGCAGGAACTGAACCTGGCCGACATCCTCGAGCAACTGCGCCCGGACGAAACCCCGCCGGCCAGCACGCTGCAGGTGCCTATCTACCAAGGCGGCCCGGTGCAGACCGACCGCGGCTTCGTGCTGCATACCAGCGAGTGCAGCTACCAGGCCACGGTGGAACTGCAGGGCCTCTCGCTTTCCACGTCCCAGGACGTGCTGTTCGCCATCGCCGAGGGCGTGGGCCCGGAAAAGAGCCTGATCACCTTGGGTTATGCCGGCTGGGAAGCGGGCCAGCTCGAGGCCGAACTGGCCGATAACGCCTGGCTCAACTGTGCGTTCGACCCGGATATCCTGTTTGCCATGACCAGCGAGCTGCGCCTGGAAGCGGCGGCCGCGAGCCTTGGCATCAACCTGCATCTGCTGACCAGCCAGGCGGGCCACGCCTGATGGCCGACGCGCTTGCCGCACCCCGACTGTTGCTGGGTTTCGACTATGGCACCAAGCAGATCGGCGTAGCCGTCGGCCAGGCGGTCACCGGCCAAGCCCGTGAACTCTGTACGTTGCGCGCCCAGAATGGCGTGCCGGACTGGGCCCAGGTCGAGCGCCTGATCGTTGAATGGAAGCCTGACGCCATCGTCGTCGGCCTGCCGCTGAACATGGACGGTACCCCCAGCGAAATGAGCGCCCGCGCCGAAAAATTCGCCCGCCGCCTCAATGGGCGCTTCAACCTGCCGGTGCATACCCATGACGAACGCCTGACCACGTTCGAGGCCAAGGGCGAGCGCATGGCCCGTGGCGGCCAGCGCGGCACGTACCGGGACAACCCGGTCGACGCCATCGCCGCCGCCCTGCTGCTGCAAGGCTGGCTGGAGGCCAATACCTGATCATCTTCGCGACCGGATGCATCCGGCGCACCCTTCCGAGGAACCTGCAATGAGCCTACCTGATCCTGCCGCGCTGATCCGGCAGATGGCTGTCGACCTTCGCGCCCATCTGGCCCGCCGTGCCATCGCCGAGCCACGCTACATCGGCATTCGCACCGGAGGCGTGTGGGTGGCCCAGGCGTTGCAACAGGCCATGGACGACACCAGTGCCATGGGTACGCTTGACGTGTCGTTCTATCGAGACGACTTCAGCCAGAATGGCCTGCACCCGCAGGTGCGCCCCTCGGAGCTGCCATTTGAGATCGAAGGCCAGCACCTGGTGCTGGTGGACGACGTGCTGATGAGCGGTCGCACCATTCGCGCCGCCCTCAACGAACTGTTCGACTATGGCCGCCCGGCCAGCGTCACCCTGGTCTGCCTGCTGGACCTGGATGCAGGCGAGTTGCCCATCCGCCCGAATGTGCTCGGCGCCACCTTGTCACTGGCGGCCCATGAACGGGTAAAATTGACCGGACCCGCACCGCTCGCCCTCGAGCGCCAGGACCTCGCCCCCGCTACCGCCCTTTAAGAGTCCCCCGCGATGACGCCAATCGACGCCAAGCGCCCGCTGCAGCTCAATGATCAGGGCCAGCTGCGCCATTTCCTTTCGCTTGACGGTTTGCCCCGCGAACTGCTGACCGAAATCCTCGACACTGCCGATTCCTTCCTGGAAGTCGGCGCCCGCGCCGTGAAGAAAGTGCCCTTGCTGCGTGGCAAGACGGTGTGCAACGTCTTCTTCGAGAACTCCACCCGCACCCGGACCACGTTCGAGCTGGCCGCCCAGCGCCTGTCCGCCGACGTGATCAGCCTGAATGTGTCGACCTCCTCGACCAGCAAAGGCGAGACGCTGTTCGATACCCTGCGCAACCTTGAAGCCATGGCGGCCGATATGTTCGTGGTGCGCCACTCGGATTCAGGCGCGGCGCACTTCATTGCCGAGCACGTGTGCCCGGAGGTGGCCGTGATCAACGGCGGTGACGGCCGCCATGCGCACCCGACCCAGGGCATGCTCGACATGCTCACCATTCGCCGGCACAAGGGCGGCTTCGAGAACCTCTCGGTTGCCATCGTCGGGGATATCCTTCATTCGCGCGTGGCGCGTTCGGACATGCTCGCGCTCAAGGCGCTGGGCTGCCCGGACATTCGCGTGATCGGCCCGAAAACCCTGATCCCGATCGGCATCGAGCAGTATGGCGTGAAGGTCTACACCGACCTGGCCGAAGGCCTCAAGGATGTCGACGTGGTGATCATGCTGCGCCTGCAGCGTGAGCGCATGGCCGGTGGCCTGCTGCCCAGCGAAGGCGAGTTCTACCGCCTGTTCGGCCTGACCACTGCCCGCCTGGCAGGGGCCAAGCCGGACGCCATCGTCATGCACCCCGGTCCGATCAATCGTGGAGTGGAAATCGAATCTGCCGTGGCCGATGGCAAGCATTCGGTGATCCTGAACCAGGTCACCTACGGGATCGCCGTGCGCATGGCCGTGCTGTCCATGGCCATGAGCGGGCAAAACGTACAACGTCAACTCGACCAGGAGATCGCCCAGTGAGCATCAGCATTCTTGGCGCCCGGGTCATCGACCCTCAAAGCGGCCTTGACCAGGTCACCGACCTGCACCTGGAGGGCGGCCGCATTGCCGCCATGGGCGCCGCGCCCGTTGGCTTTACCGCCAACCGCACCCTTCAGGCCGATGGGCTGGTCGTCGCCCCTGGCCTGGTGGACCTGGGCGTGTCGCTGCGCGAGCCCGGCTATAGCCGCAAAGGCACCATCGCCAGCGAGACCCGCGCGGCCGTGGCCGGTGGCGTGACCAGCCTGTGCTGCCCGCCGCAGACCCGCCCGGCCCTGGACACCTCGGCGGTGGCCGAGCTGATCCTGGACCGCGCCCGCGAGGCGGGCAACAGCAAGGTTTACCCGATCGGCGCGCTGACCAAGGGCCTGGAGGGGGAACAGTTGGCCGAGCTGGTAGGCCTGCGTGACACCGGCTGCGTCGCGTTCGGCAATGGCCTGAAGGAAATTCCCAACAACCGCACCTTGGCCCGTGCGCTGGAATACGCCGCCACGTTCGACCTGACGGTGGTGTTCCACTCCCAGGACCGCGACCTGGCCCAAGGCGGCCTTGCCCATGAAGGTGCCATGGCCAGCTTCCTGGGTTTGCCCGGCATTCCCGAAACTGCTGAAACCGTGGCGTTGGCGCGCAACCTGCTGCTAGTGGAGCAGACCGGCGTCCGCGCCCACTTCACCCAGATCACCAGCGCCCGTGGCGCGCGGCTGATCGCCCAGGCGCAAAGCCTTGGTTTGCCGGTCACTGCCGATGTCGCGTTGTACCAGTTGATCCTGACCGACGAATCGCTGCGTGAATTTTCCAGCCTGTACCACGTGCAACCGCCACTGCGTAGCGCTGCCGATCGCGATGGCCTGCGCGAGGCGGTGAAAACCGGCGTGATCCAGGCGATCTCCAGCCATCACCAACCTCATGAGCGCGATGCCAAGCTGGCCCCCTTCGGCGCCACGGAGCCTGGTATCAGCAGCGTGGACGTGTTGCTGCCATTGGCCATGACGCTGGTGGAGGATGGCTTGCTCGACCTGCCGACCTTGCTGGCGCGCCTGACCTGTGGTCCCGCTGGTGCCATGCGGCTGCCGGCTGGCCAGCTGCAGGTAGGGGCTGCGGCTGACTTGGTGGTGTTCGATCCGCAGGCCTCGACCGTGGCCGGTGAGCATTGGTACTCCCGTGGCGACAACTGCCCGTTCATCGGGCACTGCCTGCCGGGTGCCGTGCGCTATACGTTGGTCGATGGGCGTATCTGTCACGAGGCTTGAGCCTGGTGGGCCGGCGGCGGAGGATTGTGTAGGGGTTTGGGCGCTTCGGCTTTGCCGCTTGTAGCGTTGGGGCCGATTCCGGTGTGGGAAGCGGCCTTATGCCGCGATGGGCCGCGCAGCGGCCCCAACCTGCGGGCTGCGAAACCAGAGTCGGGAGTGTCAGTTTTGTTGTGTCCGGGCCGGTAGCGGCTTGCCATCAAGCAACCCCTGATTATCACCAAATGGCCTGATGAATCGATCCCCGTACAAAATCGCGAATTAATTCATCGCACTTTTCCAATCATGCGCCGCCGAGCCCCAGTTCGCCGTGATGTTTCTCAGCCCCAGCCAGATCAGCTTGGCGGCTGCTTCATCGTTTGGGAAATGACCCCAGGTCTTGATAACCTTGCGCAGCTGGGCATTGATGCTTTCGATGGCATTGATGGTGTAGATTACTTTCGGATGGCAGGCGGGAAGACAAAGAAGATAATCACGCGAACCCAGGCGCGTTTCCAGGCCGCAACGACCGTTGGATATTGCTTGGCCCAAGGCCCGCTTTCAAACTCATCGAGCGCCTGCTCAGCTGCTTCGGCGTTGATGGCCTAGTAGATCGGCTTGAGCGCCTTGGCCAGCGCCCGCCGCTTGTCCCAAATTGCAAAGTCTATATCCGGATTTTGCTTTAGAGACCCTGGGTTAGTTAATAGCAACTTTCATACACTGAGCGGGCACCGCAATACGAATAAGCCGTAGGGGGCTTTCGAGAAAGCTTTCCTTCAATCTAAATACATTGGCCGAAGATTCCAGAAAATCTTAACAGTGTGAGTATTTGCGCGCCTTCAGCATTAACCTTCAACCTACGCGCACAGCGTTCCAACAATCGAATCGAAAGGGAGCTCTCAAGCTTGGGCACTTGCTTGCTGACGGCCGACGCGGTCAAACCTAGACGTGTCGACGCATGAACAAAACTCCCCGTTTCTACGACCACTGCAAAAGCCGCCATACAGGGCAACATTCCACATGGCTTTTCAGAAGGCAACCTCGATAGTCCATTATTATGACCACTCATATCTACAGACCAACAACGAAGACATAAACCCTTGGCATTGGGCTCCACAAATCGCCGCGATCGTTTGCATCGTCGAAAAAATTCAACCATAAAGATGCAGAAGCACAGCCCCTAATAACACTAGACTGATCCCGCCAAGCTGAATGACCGACAGCCGCTCGCGGTAAAAGAAATACCCCAGAACCGCGGCAATCCCGCCCGACAGGGTGCTGATCACCGTAACAACAGAAACCGAACCACTGAGTGCCCCCCAGGAAAAAGCGGAGAATCCCCCAAGGTTGAACAGGCTGGCGCCACATAGTGAGCCAAAGGTCTTGAACCTGATCGTTGCGCGGTGCCGCAGCAACCTGAAAGCCTCAGGAATAAGGAATATGGCCCCCACTGCATAGCCCAGCGCCAGCATGTTCACCGGCCCTAGAGCTGGCAAGGTAAACTTGCCCTGGATCCAGAAGCTCATGCCGTAAAGAATGGCCGCCAGCAAAGCGAACCCAACTGAGGTCGTGCTGGTGGTCTTGCGTTCGAAATCACCTCCATGATCACTGCGACTGGCCAGTAAAACCCCAAAGAAGCAAACGAAAATACCACTCACCTGCCAGACTGATAAGGCATCACCGCTCAGCCACGCCAACAGTGTGGTGAAAACGCCGTATGAGGTGACCAAAGGTGCTACGACTGCAGTTTTGCCGATAGCAAAAGATTTCGACAGCGCAAGCGCTCCTACCACAGTACACAAAGAAGCAACTACCCCCATCGCTATGGCGCGCCAGGGTGCAGAAATGAGCTTCTCCCACTGACTGGCTGAAACTACAACAATCGTTCCAATTAATAAGAGCCCTAAAAACTGCCCGAAAAATACCGCCCGTTTTACTCCAACTGCTCGAGCGTTAACGCCAACCAAAAAGTCCGTCGCCCCCCAACATACCGCCGCTAACAACCCCATTAATACGTCCAAAGCAGCCTTCCTTATTATGAGTGCTTCTAGGCTGTTCCAGACGATAATCGGACTCACGCCAAAAATCAAACGCCTCTACGCGACGGCGCTTTATCCACAACGGCATTCCTGCCAGAACACTTAATCAAGAACAAAATTAACTGATTAGTTAATACCGTAGGAACTTTCAGACAACACTCCCACCTGAAGTCCTACACCAAGCAATACTAATTCCACGAGTTCTTTCGTACTCATCAACACTCCAACCTCAATGGAATCAATTGGTTTCAATCCATATCTCTTGCATTGATACACAACGGTACGCGCTGCGAGCCAAAATCCCTGGGCTGCTGCCTACCCCCTCGTGGTGTTTCCCCTGAACCTGAGCAATACCCCGCCACTGATCCCAAACCCCGCCGCTTCCTCAAACCGTTCATCCCCCACGGTTGAAATCCCGCCCTGCACCCCCATATGAGTTGGCAATAGGCATTTTCGCCCCGCTGCGTGGAGACTCTCCCTTGACCACCATCGTTTCAGTCCGCCGCAATGGCAAAGTCGTCATGGGCGGCGACGGCCAGGTATCCCTCGGCAACACCGTGATGAAAGGCAACGCCAAGAAAGTGCGTCGTCTGTACCACGGTCAGGTCATCGCGGGCTTTGCCGGCGCCACTGCCGATGCCTTCACCCTGTTCGAACGCTTCGAAGGCCAACTGGAGAAACACCAGGGCCACCTGATTCGCGCGGCCGTGGAACTGGCCAAGGAATGGCGTACCGACCGTTCCCTCAGCCGCCTCGAAGCCATGCTGGCCGTGGCCAACAAGGATGCTTCGCTGATCATCACCGGCAACGGTGACGTGGTCGAGCCTGAAGACGGCCTGATCGCCATGGGTTCCGGCGGCGCCTACGCCCAGGCCGCAGCCCGTGCACTGCTGAACAAGACCGACCTCTCGGCCCGCGAAATCGCCGAGACCGCGCTGAACATCGCCGGTGACATCTGCGTGTTCACCAACCACAACCTGACCATCGAGGAGCAGGACCTGGCCGAGTGATCAGCTGCCTTGGCGCCCCGTCCCGGTGACGGGGCTTTTCCACGCTGAATCATTCGTATCAGGACCCTATTGATCATGTCCATGACCCCCCGCGAGATCGTCCACGAACTCAACCGCCACATCATCGGCCAGGACGACGCCAAGCGCGCCGTAGCCATCGCCCTGCGCAACCGCTGGCGGCGCATGCAGCTCCCTGCCGAGCTGCGCGCCGAAGTGACGCCCAAGAACATCCTGATGATCGGCCCCACCGGCGTGGGCAAGACCGAGATCGCCCGGCGCCTGGCCAAGCTGGCCAATGCCCCGTTCCTCAAGGTCGAAGCCACCAAGTTCACTGAAGTGGGCTATGTGGGCCGCGATGTGGAATCCATCATCCGCGACCTGGCCGACGCGGCCTTGAAGATGCTGCGTGAGCAGGAAATCATCCGCGTGCGCCACCGCGCCGAAGATGCCGCCGAAGAGCGCATCCTCGATGCCCTGCTGCCACCGGCACGGGCCAGCAGCTTCAGCGAGGAAGCCGCCCAGACCAGTTCCGATTCCAACACCCGCCAGCTGTTCCGCAAGCGCCTGCGCGAAGGCCAGCTGGACGACAAGGAAATCGAAATCGAGGTGGCCGATGCCGTGGGCGTCGAAATCGCCGCGCCCCCTGGCATGGAAGAAATGACCAATCAGTTGCAGAGCCTGTTCGCCAACATGGGCAAGGGCAAGCGCAAGTCGCGCAAGCTGAAGGTTCGCGAAGCGCTGAAAATGGTGCGCGACGAGGAGGCCGGTCGCCTGGTCAATGAAGAAGAGCTCAAGGCCAAGGCGCTGGAAGCGGTCGAGCAGCACGGCATCGTGTTCATCGACGAGATCGACAAGGTCGCCAAACGCGGCAATGTCGGCGGTGCCGATGTCTCCCGTGAGGGTGTACAGCGCGATCTGCTGCCGCTGATCGAAGGCTGCACGGTCAATACCAAGCTGGGCATGGTCAAGACCGACCACATCCTGTTCATCGCCTCCGGGGCGTTCCACTTGAGCAAGCCGAGCGACCTGGTGCCTGAACTGCAAGGTCGCCTGCCGATCCGTGTGGAGCTCAAGGCCCTGACGCCGGAAGATTTCCAGCGCATCCTGCGCGAGCCGCATGCCTCGCTGACCGAACAGTACCAGGCACTGCTCAAGACCGAAGGGCTCAACATCGAGTTCGTCGAGGATGGCATCAAGCGTTTGGCCGAGATCGCCTACCAGGTCAATGAGAAAACCGAGAACATCGGTGCCCGTCGCCTGCACACGTTGCTCGAACGCCTGCTTGAAGAGGTGTCGTTCAGCGCTGGCGACCTGGCCAGTGCCCATGACGAAGCGCCGATCCAGATCGACGCAGCTTACGTGAACAGCCACCTGGGCGAGTTGGCCCAGAACGAAGACCTGTCCCGCTACATCCTGTAACGGGCCTGCGCCAGGCTGCAAGCGAGCCCGTGCGGCGCTTGCAGCCTGGCGACACAGGTTTTTTGCGCAAGAAGCTGGCGAGCGCTTCTTGCAGCGGGTAGCGTGCGGTGTGTAACTCAAACAGAGATCACGCCCATGGCTCGCATGCCTACCGCCATCAACCTGCACAAAGCCTCCAAGACCCTGCGCCTTACCTACGGGCCCGATGAGGTCTACCACCTGCCCGCCGAATTCCTGCGCGTGCACTCCCCCTCCGCCGAAGTCCAGGGGCACGGCAACCCCATTTTGCAGTTTGGCAAGGTCAACGTCGGCCTCGTCGGGCTGGAACCGGCGGGTCAATACGCCCTGAAACTCACCTTCGATGATGGCCATGACAGCGGCCTGTTCACCTGGGAATACCTGGAGCAGCTGTGCCTGCGGCAGGATGCCTTGTGGGCCGAATACGTCGAGGCGCTGCACAAGGCCGGCAAGACCCGTGACCCTTCGGAGTCCGTGGTCAAGCTGATGCTTTAGCCGCTCCACTCGCACGCGCTCTCGTCCGACATGCCGGCCCAACTGACAATGATAAGGAGCTTACGACAGCGCCAGGTTGCTTCGCGCCTGAAACTCGGGTAACCAGTAGAGGTGGCCATTTACCAGCATGGCGCTGCAGGCGCCTGATCGTCCGTAGCACTGCAGGACGCGGTCACGGATTACCCGAGTAGCGGTATCGGGGACACGTCGGTGCACCCTCGCCAGCCGGTACTCGTCTCAGACAACGGAGCGTCGCGGATGAGTAACAACAACAATGAAGATCAGCAGCAGAGCTCGCAACGCGCCACGGGCCTGAACCCGATGGTCGGCGTTCGACGCAAGGACCTGTTGGGCACGGCCCAGACCGTGCTGCGCCAGGCTGTGCGTCAGCCCCTGCACAGTGCCAAGCACGCGCTTGCCTTCGGGCTCGAACTGAAAAATGTGATGCTGGGCAAATCGAGCCTTGCCCCTGCCAGCGATGATCGCCGCTTCAACGACCCGACCTGGTCACAGAACCCGCTTTACCGACGTTACCTGCAAAGCTACCTGGCATGGCGTAATGAACTGCAGGCCTGGATCAGCAGCAGTGACCTGCCCCCTGAGGACATCAGCCGCGGGCAGTTCGTCATCCAGCTCATGACCGAGGCGCTGGCGCCTACCAATAACCTGTCCAATCCTGCCGCGCTCAAGCGCTTCTTCGAGACCGGCGGCAAGAGCGTGCTCGATGGTCTGTCGAACCTGGCCAGGGACGTGGTCCACAACGGCGGCATGCCTCGCCAGGTGAACATGGATGCTTTCGAAGTGGGCAAGGACCTGGGCAGCACCAGCGGCGCGGTCGTGTACCGTAACGAGGTGCTGGAATTGATCCAGTACAGCCCCCTCACCGAGCAGGTGCACGAGCGGCCACTGCTGGTGGTGCCACCGCAGATCAACAAGTTCTACATCTTTGATCTGTGCCCGGAAAAAAGCCTGATGCGCTTCTGTCTGGACGCCCGGCACCAAACCTTCATGGTCAGTTGGCGCAACCCGACCAGGGCGCAGCGTGACTGGGACTTGTCTACCTATGTGCAGGCACTTGGCGAGGCGGTGGACGCCGTGCTGAGTATCACCGGCAGTGCGACCCTGAACATGCTCGGTGCATGCTCAGGAGGGATTACCTGCACCGCGTGGCTGGGTCATCTTGCGGCGCGCAATGAAACCAAGGTCAATGCCTTGACCCTGCTGGTCAGCGTGCTGGACGCCACGCTCGACAATGCGCTGGCATTGTTCGTCGACGACCAGGCGCTGGATGCGGCCAAGCGTCAATCCCAGCAGGCGGGGGTACTCGAGGGCAGCGATCTGGCCCGGCTGTTTGCCTGGATGCGTCCCAACGACCTGATCTGGAACTACTGGGTCAACAATTACCTGCTCGGCAATGAGCCGCCAGCGTTCGACATCCTGTACTGGAACAACGACACCACGCGCCTGCCCGCCGCATTCCATGCCGATCTGATCGAGATGTACAGGCGCAATCCGCTCACCCGTCCCGGTGGCCTCACTGTCTGCGGTACCGCCATCGACCTCAAGCAGGTCAAGTGCGACCTCTTCAGTGTGGCGGGCAATGCCGACCATATTACGCCTTGGCAGGCCTGCTATCGCTCGGCGCGACTGTTCGGGGGCAAGGTCGAGTTCGTGCTGTCCAACAGCGGGCACATCCAGAGCATCATCAATCCGCCCGGCAACCCGAAGGCGCGCTTTCAGGCTGGGGATGGCCAGCATGACGATCCGCTTGCCTGGCAACAGGAAGCTGTCAGGCACGTCGATTCATGGTGGCTGCACTGGCAGGGCTGGCTGGCCGACCGAGCCGGGGCATTGATCGAGGCACCGGGCCACTTGGGGTGCCGCAGCCATCCTGCAGCCGAAGCTGCGCCAGGCAGCTACGTGCACCAGCGTTGAACCCCTGCGCCGTGGCCACCTGCGCGGTGCCAAGGCGTTTACCTGCTCCAGGAGCCATGCGCATGCCGTCACCTTACGTGTTCAAAACGGTCGAGCTCGATGGCCTGTCCATCCGTACCGTCGTGCGTCCAGGTCAGTCGACCTTGGCGCCCTTGCTGATCTTCAACGGCATCGGGGCCAACTTCGAGCTGATATTTCCGTTCATCGAAGCACTGGACCCCGACTTGCAGGTCATCGCCTTCGACGCCCCAGGTGTGGGCGGTTCATCCACGCCGCAGCGGCCTTATCGGTTTTCAGGGCTGGCCCGGCTCGCCGCTCGGCTGCTCGATACGCTGAATTACGGCCAGGTCAATGTCATCGGTGTGTCGTGGGGGGGTGGGCTGGCTCAGCAATTCGCCTATGACTACCCCCAGCGCTGCCGTAAACTCATCCTGGCTGCCACGGCGGCAGGCGCGGTGATGGTGCCCGGCAAGCCCAAGGTGCTGTGGAGCATGGCCAGCCCCCGCCGGTACGTAGACCCCTCCCATGTCATGCGCATCGCGCCGCTGGTATATGGCGGCGGGTTTCGCCGGGATCCGCACCTGGCGCTAAAGCACGCGGCCACGGCACGCTCGGCTGGCAAACTGGGTTATTACTGGCAACTGTTCGCGGCACTTGGCTGGACCAGCATCCATTGGCTGCACAAGCTCCGCCAGCCCACCCTGGTACTGGCCGGGGATGACGATCCGTTGATTCCATTGGTGAACATGCGTCTGCTGGCCTGGCGTATCCCCAATGCCCAGTTGCACATCATCGATGATGGTCATCTGTTTCTGATCACCCGGCCGCACGCCATCGCACCGGTCATCATGAAATTTCTTGCCGAGCCCACCTGAAACGCCCGGTTCGCGATCACCGGGCGAACCGGGCCGAACGGCCGGTGTCCAGATTCAGGCAAGTGCCTTGTCCAGCGCCCGCTCGATTTCGCCCTTGATGGTGCCGCTCATCATCGACATCATCATGCCGAGCTTGAGATCGACACGGATGCTGTCCTGGCCGATGTGCACGCTGCCGTTTGCGCCGCTGCGTGCCACATCGACGCGGTCGCCATCCCACGAGGCCTTGAGGTCATACTCGCGGCTGAGACGGTCCACCAGCGCTTGGGCCTTGGCACGGGCGGCGTCGCGCCCGAGGGTGTGTTTGCGTTCGACGCTGATCTGGGTCATGCGGGTGTTCCTGAACATGTAGACATAATCGGCATTATGCCCGCCCCCGCCTGGCGGCACACCCCGCCAAGACAAATCCGCTCGTTCGCCCTAGAATGGCGTCAATTAATTTCGGTGAAGCGATATGAACGACCAGCGCAAAGGCGACCACGCCGAACCCACGACCCATTTTGGCTACCAGGACGTGCCTGAAAGCCAGAAGGCGCGCAAGGTCGCCGAAGTGTTCCACTCGGTGGCGGCCAAATACGACCTGATGAACGACGTGCTCTCCGGCGGCATGCACCGCCTGTGGAAGCGCTTCACCATCGAGCTGTCGGGCGTTCGCAGCGGCAACCGTGTGCTGGACATCGCCGGCGGCACGGGCGACCTGGCAGCCAAGTTCTCGCGCCTGGTGGGCCCGACCGGGCACGTGGTGCTGGCCGACATCAACGAGTCCATGCTCAAGGTCGGCCGCGACCGCCTACTGGACCGTGGCGTGGCCGGCAACATCGAGTTCGTCCAGGCCGACGCTGAAAAGCTGCCGTTTCCGGACAACCATTTCGACTGTGTGACCATCGCCTTCGGCCTGCGCAACGTCACCCACAAGGAAGATGCCATTCGCTCCATGCTGCGCGTGCTCAAGCCGGGTGGCCGCCTGCTGGTGCTGGAGTTCTCCAAGCCGACCAACAAGCTGATGTCCAAGGCCTACGACGCCTACTCGTTCGCCTTCATGCCCCTGGCCGGCAAGCTGATCACCAACGATTCCGAGAGCTACCGCTACCTGGCCGAATCGATCCGCATGCACCCTGACCAGGAAACCCTCAAGGCCATGATGGTGCAGGCCGGGTTCGACCGGGTGACCTACCACAACATGACCAGCGGCATCGTGGCCGTGCACCGGGGGATCAAGCCCTGATGCTCATGGCCGGTCTGCTCGCCAGCGCCGAACATGGCCTGAAACGCGTCCTGCGCATGGACAGCACGGCATTGCCAAGGCTAGCAGCGCTGGAAGGCAAGGTCATCGAGATCGACTGCCGCCAACCGGCCATGCAGGTCTTCATCCTGCCTGACGAGCAGGGCCTGATGCTGGCCAGTGCCTGGGAAGGCGAGGTCGACTGCCGGTTGAGCGCGCCGGCGGCAAGCCTGGCGCACCTGGCGTTGTCGCGAGACAAGACGGCAGTCCTGCACAGCCCACATGTGGCGTTGCACGGCGATACCGCGGCCTTGCTCGATCTGTTCGGCATTCTCCAGGACCTGGAGCTGGACTGGGAGCATGAGCTGCAGAAGTGGCTGGGCCCTGTGCCCACGGCCCTGATCGCAGGGCACATCCGCCTGCGCACCCGGTGGACCCGTCAAGGCCTGGCACGCCTGAGCCAGAGCCTGTCCGAGTATCTGGCGGAAGAATCGCGTACGCTGGTAGGCAAACGCGAAGCCGAGGCCGCCTTCAGCGAACTCGATGCCATGAAGGTCGATACAGAACGCCTCGAGGCGCGCATCCTGCGCCTTTCCCGATCCCTTGATTCCAGCGATAACGCATGAAGCTGCTCGCCTTCCGCCGCCTTTTCCGCATCCAGCGCGTCGTCATCCGCTACCGGCTCGATGACCTGCTGTTCGACTACCCTCTGCCCTGGTGGTTGATGAGCCTGCGGCTGCTGTTGCCGTGGCGCTGGCTACCGCGTCGCGCCTCCGAGCTGAGCCGCGGCGCGCGGTTGCGCATGGCGCTGCAGGACCTGGGGCCTATCTTCATCAAGTTCGGCCAGCTGTTGTCTACCCGGCGCGACTTGCTGCCCACCGACATTGCCGACGAGCTGATGCTCCTGCAGGACCGCGTGCCGCCGTTCGACCCGCAAAAAGCCGTGGCGCTGATCGAAGCCCAGCTTGGGGCCAAGGTGAGTGAGGTATTCAGCCGCTTCGACGTGGAGCCCCTGGCGTCCGCATCGGTGGCGCAAGTGCACGCCGCGCGCCTGAAGAGCGGTGAAGAAGTGGTGGTCAAGGTGGTACGGCCGGGGCTCAAGCCAATCATCGCTGCCGACATTGCCTGGCTGTTCCTGATCGCCAAGGGTGCCGAGCGCCTTTCTGCCGATGCACGTCGCCTGCACCCGGTGGAGGTTGTCGGCGATTACGAGAAAACCATCTACGACGAACTCGACCTGCTTCGCGAGGCGGCCAACGCCAGCCAGCTGCGGCGCAATTTCGAGGATTCCGAGCTCATGTACGTGCCCCAGGTCTATTGGGACTGGTGCCGGCCCAAAGTGCTGGTGATGGAGCGTATCTACGGCGTGCCGGTGACCGACATGGCCACCCTCGCCGATCAGCGCACCGACATGAAGATGCTGGCCGAGCGCGGCGTCGAAGTGTTCTTCATGCAGGTGTTTCGTGACAGCTTCTTCCATGCCGACATGCACCCGGGCAACATCTTCGTGAGCACGGTCAAGCCGTGGAGCCCCAAGTACATCGCCATCGACTGCGGCATCGTCGGCAGCCTCACCGATGAAGACCAGGATTACCTCGCGCGCAACCTGATTGCCTTCTTCAAGCGCGACTATCGCCGCGTCGCCCAGCTGCACATCGACTCGGGCTGGGTACCGGCCAACACCAAGGTCAATGAGTTCGAAGCGGCCATCCGCACCGTGTGCGAGCCGATCTTCGAAAAACCCCTCAAGGATATTTCCTTCGGCCAGGTGCTGATGCGCCTGTTCCAGACCGCGCGCCGCTTCAACATGGAAGTGCAACCACAACTGGTGCTGCTGCAGAAGACCCTGCTCAACATCGAAGGCCTGGGGCGTCAGCTGTACCCTGAACTGGACCTGTGGAGCACGGCCAAGCCTTATCTTGAGCGCTGGATGCGCCAGCGCATGAGCCCCAAGGCCTTGCTGGGCAACCTGCACAGCCAGGCTGAGCAGTTGCCGCACCTGGCCAACATGACCCGGGACTTGCTCGAACGACTGTCGCAACCTCACCTGCACGACCCCAAGATGCCAGAGCGCCGAAATGGCGACCATTGGGCCCTGCGCCTGCTCGGTGCCGGCTTGCTGGGCGGGGGCGTGATCCTGGGCGGTGTCGCCCTGCAGGCCGGTAGCCTGGCGGCAGCCACGGCGTGGCCGGCCTGGTTGATGCTGGCCGCAGGCCTTTACCTGATCGTGCGCCAATAGCCAGCCGCGCCCGTGGCTGGCACACTAGCGCAAAAGGCCCGCGACGCAGACGGGCCCGTTTTGGAGTCGACGATGAAAGACTGGCTGGACGAGATCAAGTGGAACAGCGATGGCCTTGTGCCGGCCATCGCCCAGGACCACAAGACCGGACGCGTGCTGATGATGGCGTGGATGAACCGTGAAGCACTGGCGTTGACCGCTGCTGAGCAACGCGCCATCTACTGGTCGCGCTCGCGTGGCAAACTGTGGCGCAAGGGCGAGGAGTCGGGCCATGTGCAAAAGCTTCACGAAATGCGCCTGGACTGCGACGCCGACGTGATCATCCTCATGGTCGAGCAGGTGGGCCACATCGCCTGCCATACCGGCCGGGAAAGCTGCTTCTACCGCGTATACGCGGACGGCCAGTGGGCCACCGTCGACCCGGTCCTGAAAGACCCGCACGCCATCTACGACGCAGGACACTGAAATGAGCGACACCCTCAACCGGCTGGCCGCCGTGCTCGAAGAACGCAAGCAAGCAGCGCCGGACAGCTCCTATGTGGCCAGCCTGTACCACAAGGGCCTCAACAAGATTCTGGAAAAGCTCGGCGAAGAGTCGGTCGAAACCATCATTGCCGCCAAGGATGCTGCGCTCAGCAAGGACTGCAGCGACGTCATCTATGAAACGGCCGACCTGTGGTTTCACAGCTTGGTGATGCTCAGCGCCCTGGGTCAGCACCCGCAAGCCGTGCTCGACGAGCTAGACCGGCGCTTCGGGTTGTCGGGCCATGACGAAAAAGCCGCCCGCCAGCCTTCGGCCTGATGTATGTTCAGGGCTGACGCCCGGTGACCTTCACACAATTTTCGGGAGTACGAAATGGGTATCTTTGACTGGAAACACTGGATCGTCCTGCTGGTCGTGGTGGTGCTGGTGTTCGGCACCAAGAAGCTGAAGAACCTCGGCAGCGACCTGGGCGAATCGATCAAGGGCTTTCGCAAGGCCATGAACGAAGAAGAAACCAAGCCGGCTGAACCTACCCCTCCTCCGGCCCAGCCCGTACCCCCTGTGCAACCGGTGCAGACCACTGCCCAGGCCAGCCAGGGCCACACCATCGAAGGCCAGGCCCAACCGGTCCAAGAGCCGCAGCGGAAAGACTGACTTATGTTCGGCATCAGTTTCGGCGAGCTGCTGCTCGTCGGCCTCGTCGCTCTGCTGGTGCTCGGCCCCGAGCGCCTGCCGGGCGCCGCCCGCACGGCGGGCTTGTGGATCGGCCGGCTCAAACGCAGCTTCAACAGCATCAAGATGGAAGTCGAGCGCGAAATCGGCGCCGATGACATCCGCCGCCAGCTGCACAACGAGCACATCATGCACATGGAAGAGCAGGCCAAGCGCATCCTCAACCCCAATGCGCCGCCTGCCCAGCCTCCGGTGACCACGGCCACCGTACAGCCCCCCGCTGGCCTGCCAACCACGCCAGCTGAAACCGATGTAACCGCCCCAGCCACTGCGCACCCTACCCCTGTAGCGCCCGAGCCGCCACGAGCCCCATGAGCGAGAATCCGGAACACGACCAGCCCATGCCGCTGGTTTCGCACCTGACCGAACTGCGCACCCGCCTGCTGCGTTGCGTTGCCGTCATCTTCCTGATCTTTGCCGGGCTGTTTTCCTTCGCCCAGCAGATCTACACCCTGGTCTCTGCGCCGCTGCGTGATCATCTGCCCGCCAATGCGACCATGATCGCCACTGACGTGGCCTCGCCCTTCCTGACGCCGTTCAAGCTGACCATGATCGTTTCGCTGTTCCTGGCGATCCCCTTCATCCTGCAGCAGATCTGGGGCTTCATCGCACCAGGCCTGTACCGTCATGAAAAGCGCATCGCCATACCCCTGCTGATGTCGAGCATCGTGCTGTTCTATGCCGGCATGGCCTTTGCCTATTTTCTGGTCTTCCCGTTGGTCTTCGGCTTCTTCGCCAGCGCAACGCCTGAGGGCGTATCGATGATGACCGACATCGCCAGCTACCTGGACTTCGTGATGACGTTGTTCTTCGCCTTCGGCGTAGCCTTCGAGATTCCGGTGGCCGTGGTGTTGCTGGTCTGGATCGGCGTGGTCGATGTGAAGTACCTGAAGAAGATCCGCCCTTACGTGATCATTGGCTGCTTCGTTGTCGGCATGGTACTGACACCCCCGGACATCTTCTCCCAGACCCTGTTGGCCGTCCCCATGTGGCTACTGTTCGAGGTCGGCGTGCTGTGCGGCAGCCTGATTCGCAAGCGCGGCAGTGACGAACAGCCTGCCGATGATCATCAAGACCAACCACCCGCGACGCAGCCGTGAACCTGCTGCTGCTGGAGGAGGCCGATTTCATCGCGGCTGACCGGGTTGTATTGGCTGATCGGCGTTTCGTCCATATGCAGGATGTGCACGGGGTCGCCGTCGGTGACACGTTGCGCGTTGGCCGCATCAACGGCCTGATGGGCCTGGCGACCGTGCAGCGCCTGGAGCGCCATGAAGCCGAGCTTCACGTCAGCTTCGATCAGGCGCCACCGGCCAAGCTGCCGTTGACCCTGGTGCTGGCGGTGCCACGGCCCAAGATGCTGCGCAGGCTGTTCCAGACCGTCACCACCCTTGGGGTGCCGCGCCTGATCCTGCTCAACAGCTACAAGGTGGAAAAGAGCTTCTGGCAAACCCCCTTCCTTCAGCCCGACGTCATCCGTGAAAACCTGATCCTGGGGCTGGAACAGGCACGTGACACGGTGCTGCCGGAAGTCATCATCGAAAAACGCTTCAAACCCTTCGTCGAGGACCGTCTGCCTGCCATTGCCGAAGGCACCCTTGGGCTGGTCGGTCACCCAGGCGACTATCCCGCCTGCCCTCGCGCGGTAGAACAGGCAGTCACCCTGGCCATTGGCCCGGAAGGCGGGTGGATCCCCTACGAGGTGGATCTGCTGGGTAAAGCGGGTTTGGCCCCGGTGCAGCTCGGTGCACGCATCCTGCGGGTGGAAACGGCTGTCACGGCCTTGCTCTCACGTATATTCTGACGAACCGGTCAGCTTTTACCCATCAAGTTTCCGTTTCCCTGGCCGATGGCATTGGCAACAACAACTAAATCGTGCTGCCAAGCCGCCAGGGAGTTTCTATGAATCGATGGTTAACCCAGCTTTTGGGCAACGTGAGTGTGACCCGCAAGCTGGCGCTGGGCTTCGGCCTGGTGTTGCTGCTGACGCTGATCATCACCCTGACCGGGTGGCACGGCATGAACAGCATCACAGCCAGGGGTGACAAGCTGGGCAACATCTCGGTCATCCAGCAGTACGCCCAGGAGCTGCGCATTGCCCGTCAGCATTATGAACGCCAGCGCGACGAAGCCTCGATCGGCGAGATGGAGAAGGCGCTTGGCACCCTGGACCGTCAGGTTCAGCTGATGCTGGGCCAGATCGACGAACCCGCCGATCACCAGCGCCTCGAACAGCAGCGCGATGCGGTAGCGGCCTATCAGCAAGCCTTCGCGCAGCTCAAACAGTCGAACTTGCGGCGCGAGGCCAGCCGTGGCGTGCTGGGGGACAGCGCGGACAAAGCCGTTGAACTGGTGGGCCGGGTCCAGCAGCGCCTGCTTCAAGCGGGCGATATCACCCAGTACCAATATGCCGTCACCGTCAACAGCCTGCTCCAGCAAGCGCGATTCCAGGTGCGAGGTTATACCTACAGCGGCAACGCCGACTATCAGCAGACGGCACTCAAGGCCATCGACCAGGCGCTGGACGAGTTGCGAGGGCTGCCCGCCAAGCTGCCTGCCGAATTCGCCGCCGGCCTGACCGACGCCAGCACCGCCATGGGCGGCTACCGCGACGCCGTGATGCAGTTCGGCGAAGCGCAGAGCGCCAGCGCCCAGGCGTTGCAGCAGATGGCCGACCAAGGCGTGACCTTGATGCAGACCAGCCAGGCCATGACCACTTCGCAGACCCAGGTGCGGGACACCGCAGCCGCTCAGGCAAAGGCGTTGCTGGGGTTGGCCACGGGCCTGGCCGTCTTGCTGGGCCTGCTGGCAGCCTGGGTGATCACCCGCCAGATCATCCTGCCGCTGCGCGAGGCGCTGCGTGGGGCTGAACGGGTGGCCAGCGGCGATCTCACCCTGCATGAGCCTTCGAGGCGTCGAGACGAGCTTGGTCAGTTGCAGGCCAGCATGCAGCGCATGACCCAAGGCCTGCGCGACCTGATTGGTGGCATAGGCGATGGCGTAACCCAGATTGCCAGTGCTGCCGAAGAGCTCTCGGCGGTGACCGAGCAGACCAGCGCAGGGGTTACCAACCAGAAGGTCGAGACTGACCAGGTTGCCACGGCGATGAACCAGATGACGGCGACCGTTCACGACGTGGCACGTAACGCCGAGCAGGCCTCGGAGGCAGCCGTCATGGCCGACCAGCAGGCCCGCGAGGGCGATCGTGTGGTCAGCGAAGCGGTGGCGCAGATCGAGCGTCTGGCCAGCGAGGTGGCCAACTCCAGCGAGGCCATGAGCCAGCTCAAGGGTGAAAGCGACAAGATCGGTAGCGTGCTGGATGTGATCAAGTCGGTGGCCCAGCAGACCAACCTGCTGGCGCTCAACGCGGCGATCGAAGCGGCCCGTGCAGGCGAGGCCGGACGCGGGTTTGCAGTGGTGGCTGACGAGGTGCGCAGCCTGGCGCAACGCACGCAGCAATCCACCGAGGAGATCGAGGAACTGATCGCCGGCCTGCAAAGCGGCACCCAGCGCGCAGCGAGCGTGATGGACAGCAGCCGGCAACTCACCGACAGCACCGTCGAACTGACCCGCCGTGCAGGCAGCTCGCTGGAAAACATCACCCGTACGGTCTCGTCCATCCAGGCGATGAATCAGCAGATCGCCACGGCAGCCGAGGAGCAAACGGCGGTGGCCGAAGAGATCAACCGCAGCGTGATCAACGTACGGGATATTTCAGACCAGACCTCGGCGGCCAGCGAACAGACTGCCAGCTCCAGCGTCGAACTGGCCCGCCTGGGCACTCATTTGCAGGGCTTGGTGGGGCGTTTCAAACTCTGACGGGCAGGCCTGTCGACACGATTAATGACAATGCCGGTCAATCGGCGCATTGAGACTGAGGCTGCCACGCAGCCTCTTCCTGCGCGCGCGGGTGGCTGGAACGGGCGCGCACTGGGCATTGCCGTTATGGCTGCGTAACCGAAAAAAATCTGACCGCTCGCTCCGAATTTTCCTACGCGGATTTCAGGTCAAGTCCTACAGGTCCTCCGCCGATGGGCAGGGATGGCTTGCACGCATTGCGCGTGCTCTTCATTCCTTCCACTTGCACGGAGAATCCCCATGCTCGGTTACCTTAACCGCAAGCTCGGCAACATCAGCGTCGCCGCCAAGTTGGCCCTTGGTTTCGCCGTGGTGCTGCTGCTCACGCTGGTCACTACGATCAGTGGCTGGCGCGCCCTGGACGGCGCCATCGTTCGTTCGCAGCAACTGAGTGAAATTGGCGAAATCAATGACCTGACCAAGGACCTGCGCGCCGAGCGCATCACGTACCGTGTGCTCGACGATGAGCAGAGCAAGACGCGGATCGGCCGTATACTCGAACAGCTGAGCGATATGCTGACCACGCTGCAGCAGCGCAGCAGTGTGGAAGAATCACGGCAGATGCTCACCGAAAAGCTGGGTCTGCTGCAGCAATTGCGCGATGACTTCACTGAGCTGCAGCGCACGGCCACTAGCCGCGCCACCTTGCGCCAGGCCCTGCTCGTCCAGGAGCAGAAGCTCAGCGCAGCCATCGATGAACTTGAAACCCAGGCCCTGTTGAAGATGCCTGCCGATGGGCAGCAGACCAACGTGCTGGGCATGATGGACACCCTGAGCCGGCATGTGGAGAGCGCCAACCAGCAGAGCCTGGTACCGGCCTACACATTCTCCCCTGTCGAAGACTTCGCCAAGGTCGGTGAAAGCGCCTTGGAGGCCGCAGGCACTAGCCTGGCGCAACTGGTCAAGGGCCTGGCGCCTCTCGGGCTGCCGCGCGCGGTGATCGAGCAACCAGGCACCGAATTGGCCCGATACCGTGCCACCTTGGATCAGTACCGCCAAGTCGCCGTCAAGGCCGAGCAACTGCAGAACACCATGGAGCGCCGCGGCGACGAGTTACGCTCGGTGAGCCTGGAACTTGGCAAGCGCAAGGTCGAACAACGCGACAGGGAAGCACTGGCCGCCCGCTCGCTGTTGACCACCGTGGCACTGCTGGCGCTGTTGGTCGGCGTAGTCGCCGGGTGGCTGATCACATTGCAGATCACCCAACCGCTGCGCCAGACCCTGGAGGTGGCCGCACGTATCTCCAAAGGGGACCTGAGCCAGGTCGAGCCGGTGCAGCGCCGCGACGAGATGGGCAAGCTCCAGGCCAGCATGCGTGAAATGACAATAAGCTTGCGCGAACTGATCGGCGGCATCGACCACGGTGTCGGGCAACTCTCGCAAGCCGCGTCGCAACTGGCCTCCAGCAGCGAAGACACCAAGGTGCGCATCAGCCAGCAGCGAGAGGAAACCGACCAGGTTGCCACTGCCATGAACCAGATGAGCGCCACGGTCCAGGAGGTGGCGCAAAACGCAGAGCAGGCATCGATGGCCGCCACCAATGCCGACCAGCAGGCGCAGGTGGGCGATCAGGTGGTGACCGAAGCCATTGGGCGTATCGAACAGTTGTCCGGGCAGATGGACCATTGCCTGGCAGCCATGCAGCACCTGGCCGGCGAGAGTCAGCGCATCGGCAGTATTCTGGACGTGATCAAGTCTGTCTCCGAACAGACCAACCTGCTGGCGCTCAACGCCGCAATCGAGGCGGCACGGGCGGGTGAAGCCGGGCGAGGCTTCGCGGTGGTGGCCGACGAAGTGCGCGGCCTGGCCCAACGCACCTCCACCGCCACGGAAGAAATCGGTCAACTGATCGACAGCCTGCATAACGGCACCGACGAAGTCACGCGCTTGCTGGACAGCAGCAAGAACCTCACTGAGCAAAGCGTGGAATTGAGCCGCAAGGCAGGCGATGCGCTGAGCCAGATCACCGGGACGGTCTCGAGCATCCAGGGTATGAACCAGCAGATCGCCACTGCCAGCGAACAGCAGAGCGTAGTGGCCGAGCAGATCAATCGCAGCGTGTTGAATGTGCGTGATGCGTCCGATCAGACCAGTGCAGCCAGTGAGCAGACGGCGGCTTCAAGTGGAGATTTGGATCAGCTTGGGCAGCAACTGAGGGGGATGGTCAGGCGTTTCAGCTTGTAAATACACTGGCGCTGGCAACTGGCAAAAATGCCAGTTGCCCCCCCTTTAAATTTCACGATAGGTTCTCAACATCAACATCAACTCAGAGCAGGTTGCATATGTATACCGCAAACTCTCACAACACGCTGTTCACCTCTGCTTATACGCCCTATGGTTTCTCTCCTGCAAGTGCGTCAGTCCCTATCGCTTTCGCCGGAGAACCTTACGACGTCAGCTCAAGAGGATATTTACTAGGCAATGGCTACAGGCTTTACCTGCCATCAATTATGCGGTTCGCCTCACCAGACAATATTTCACCTTTCACCGTGATTAGTAGTTATTCGTATTGCGGCGGGGACCCGGCAAACTACAATGACCCGTCAGGGCATTATCCGATACCTCCACAATCCCTTATTAAAATCTTTAATAAAACTAAGTTCGCTAAGCGTTTGAACGCATATGATGCCCGGAAGGCCGCTGCTCTGGATACCTACAATCAAATGCAGTACACCCGGAGGCAAATCACTAACTACCAATCACCCACTGAGAGGCTTATAGCCGAAATCAACAGTACACATAGCAGTATAGGAATGGCTGAAAGCTATGATGACTGGCGCGAATATAGCCGTTATAGAAAGGTAGTACGGGAGCAGAAGCGCGAATTAAAGTACCTTCCAGAGGACTCACCCGATGAGATTCTTGCCCTGAAGAAAAGAGTAATTACATTACATTCTGAATTTGTAAGGCAAATGGACTTATTAGGCTTGCCTGCTAACGATACGGGCCTAAAGCAACTCGAACCCATCAACCCCATGAATATACGCCAAGAAATACCGCTCCGACGTCAGAGCCCCCCCATATCACAGAGTGAGAATTTTACATTTAAAGTAAGACCGTCTTACCAATATCTGTTCTGATCTTCCTGTGACCCGTGAAGGCCCAGCCAGTTCAAGTGTGGCATTCACACGGCTGGGATCCGTTTGCAGAGCTGGCGGGACGGTTCAGGTGACGGGATTGTTGAGCCGCGTTGCGGCACAAGGTCGTTCAGAGATACAGGTCCGTCGTAGGAGCGACCTTGTTCCGCAAATGGGGTGCAGAGCCCCCTCAGCGGTTACAGCACCTGACGCAGGAACGCCTGCGCGCGCGGGTCCTTTGGTGCATTGAAGAACGTGTTTGGCGAGGCATCTTCCAGCAGCTTGCCATGGTCGAAGAACAGCACGCGGTCGGCCACTTCACGGGCAAAGCCCATTTCGTGAGTGACGCAGACCATGGTCATGCCCTCCAGGGCCAGGGTCTTCATCACATCCAGCACCTCCCCTACCATTTCCGGGTCCAGCGCCGAGGTGGGCTCGTCGAACAACATCACTTTCGGGTCCATTGCCAACGCGCGGGCAATCGCGACCCGTTGCTGCTGACCGCCCGACAACCGCGACGGATACTCGTTGGCTTTCTCCGCGATCCCCACCTTTTGCAACAAAGCCCGGGCCTTGGCTTCGCGATCGGCCTTGCTGCGCTTGCGCACCACCTTCTGCGCCAGGCACAGGTTTTCCAGCACGGTCATGTGCGGGAACAGGTTGAAATGCTGGAACACCATGCCGACTTCACGGCGGTAGGCATTGATGTCGGTCTTGGGGTGCGCCAGATCCAGGCCGGCGATGGCCACATGGCCCTCGTCGAAGTGCTCCAGACCGTTGAGGCAACGCAGGAAGGTCGACTTGCCAGAGCCCGAAGGGCCGAGGACCACGACTACTTCGCCTTTTGCCACGTGCGTGGTGACGTTGTCGACCGCCCGCACCACATGGCCACGGGTGTCGAATACCTTGAGCAGGTCACGGACTTCAATCACTTTGCGCAAGCCTCCGCTCGAGCCGGCTGGCAATGTGCGACAGCGGCAGGTTGATCAGCAGGTACAAGCCTGCCACGCAGAACCAGATCTCGAAGGTCGAGAACGACGTGGTGATGGCTTCCCGTCCGCTTTTCGTCAGTTCGGTAATGGCGATCACCGACACCAGCGAGGTGTCCTTGACCAGGCTGATGAACTGACCGGCCAACGGCGGCAGTACACGCTTGAACGCCTGGGGCAGAATCACATGACGCATCGACTGCCCGGCATTGAGGCCCAGCGAGCGCGCCGCTTCGTTCTGCCCCTTGGCGATGGACTGCACGCCGGCACGCACGATTTCCGCCACATAGGCGCCTGTGAACAGCGCCAGGGCGGCGACACCGGCAAACTCCCGCGACAGGTTCAGGACCGTGCCGATGAAGAAGTAGAAGATGAAGATCTGAACCAGCAACGGCGTGCCGCGCACCAGCTCGACATAGACGGTCGACAGGTCATGCAGCGTCGGGTTGGTCGACAACCGGCACAGGCCGGCAACCAGCCCGATCAGCAGCCCCAGCGCACCGGACACCACCGAAATCCACAGTGTGGTCCACAACCCCCAGGCCAGTGGACCTGCGGCCCAGTGCCGGGTTACCCCAATCTGGTCCCCTTCGGCCACATCGTCGCCGCGGCTCAGTTGCAGGCTGTCCTTGGCCACGTCCAGGACCTGAAGCGCCCCGCTTTCATCCTTCAAGGTGACGCGGGCTTCATCCCCGGTGATGACGACTTCCTGCACGGTGCCATAGTCGGTCGCGCGCTGTACGTCTTCGGCCTGGTAGGCGAAATACTGAGGGACGCGGTTCCAGCGCCACTCGTAGGAAATCATCGAGGTGGCCATGTACAGGCTGACGGCCAGGCCCACCAGGACCAGTGCAGTCAGCCCATGCCAGGGCCACTGGGCCTTCTTGTGTTTGATCACGTTGGATACTCCGGAAAACGGCAGGCCGCAAGCCACAAGCCGCAGCCTATGGCCGACCCCATAAGGTCGGTCACTGGCTGCGGCCTGCAGCTTGCGGCCTGAAGTTGCCTTTTATTCCATGTCCTTGAGCCAGTCCTTGTTCTTGAACCACTTGTCGTGAATACGATCGTAGGTCCCGTCATGCTTGATCTGGTGCAGGAAGTTGTTGATGAAGTTGATGCTGTCGTAGTCGCCTTTCTTCAGGCCGAAGGCCAGCGGTTCGTAGGTGAAGGGTTCCTCAAGGAACAGCAGCTTGCCAGCACCGGCCTTCTCAACAGCCACTACGTTGTAGGGCGCGTCATAGACGAAGGCGTCCGCCTTGCCGTTGACCACATCCATGACTGCTTCCTGCTCATTGTCATAGCCGTGGTACTTGGCTTTGCCGATCAGCTTCTTGGACACCATCTCGCCGGTGGTCCCCAGCTTGGAGGTCAGGCGATACTTCTCGTTGTTCAGGTCCTTGTACGACTTGATCTCGCCGGCCAGGTCCTTGCGGATCAGCAGGGTCTGGCCCACGACGATGAAGGGTTCGCTGAAGTTCAGGCGCAGGTTGCGCTCCTGGGTCAGGGTCATGCCGCTGCCGATCATGTCGAACTTGTCGGTCAGCAGGGCGGGGATGATGCCGTCGTAAGCGGTGGAGACCGCTTCGAACTTCACGCCCATCGACTTGGCCATGGCCTTGAGGATGTCGACCTCGAAGCCGATGATCTCGCCACGCTTGTTGGTCATCTGGAACGGCATGTAGGTCGGGTCCATGCCCACACGCAGCGTGCCACGCTTGACAGCCTCGTCGATGGCCCCGGCCTGGGCAGCGGACACCGCCACCAGGGCGGTCATGCCCACCAGCAGCCGCAAAAGGTATTTCTTGAACATCACCAAGTCCCCTGAAAGTAGAAGTAGCGCGTTTTCTTATTGGTACGGCCTTGCGGGCCGCCGTGAGCTATCGGAGAGGGATGCTAACGCATGGCGCGCTGGCGATATAGCATCGTGGGGGACTTTGTTGGCCTAAATCGGCCCGAAGGGCGAAAGCGTCGCGGGCCAACCCGCTCCGGTCTGACCCTGCAAGCCTCGGCTGCAGGGCAGGTCGGAACGGGTTGGCCCGCGTATGGCGCAGGTCAAGAGCCTGCGAGCGCCGGTTGGCCTTCCTGTTCAGGATGCAGCGGCAACAACGGCGAATGCGGGTCGCTCTTGATCGAAGCGCGCCAGGCATCGATCCATGCCGCGTGCTGCTGCGACCATACCTGGTCGTGCAGGCGGGTCAGCGCAACGGGATCGCTCAGCAATGCCAGGCGCGTGCCCAGGTCGAGCCCATGGGGGCCGACTTCCAGGGCTTTGGCGATGCGTTCGGCCCGCATGGCCTCGATGGGTGCGGCCTGACCGTGCCGGGCAGTGGCCATGGCGCACGCCAGGGCATTCTGCCGCGGGTCCACCACAGCGCGCACAAAACCGTCGCGCAGGGCGTGCCAGCGGTTCTCGTGGGTGTACTGGTCCGTGGCCAGCAGCTCCTGCGGCGTGGCGTACTCCTCAGGAATCAGGAACAGCTTCTCGTCCTTGGCGGCCAGACCCAGGCGGGTACGGCTGGAAATGACCGAGACCGGGATGGACAGCATCAACGAACCCACGATCGGCGTCAGCCACCACAGGAAGCTGGGGTTCAGCCACGCCACCAGGCCTGCCCATGCCACGCCCAGCAAGGTCTGCGGACCATGGCGCTTGACCGCCTCGCTCCAGGGTGTGGAGTCATCGTCGCGCTGAGGGGAGTTCCAGGTGGCGGCCCAGCCCAGAAACGCGGCCAGCACGAAGCGGGTGTGGAAGATCATGCGCACCGGGGCCAGCAACATGGAGAACAGCATTTCCATGAGCATCGACAAGGTGACCTTGATCCGCCCCCCGTACTCCACCGCGCCCTTGGCCCAGATCAGGATGACGCTGAGCAGTTTGGGCAGGAACAGCAGCACGATGGTGGTGGAGAACAACGCCACGGCTTTTTCCGGGTGCCATTGAGGCCACAGCGGGTACAGCTGGTACGGCTCGATGAAGTACTGGGGCTCCATCAAGGTGTTGGTCGCCAGCAACGCGGTCGACAGCACCAGGAACAGGAACCACAACGGCGCAGACAGGTAGGACATGACACCCGTCAGGAACACGGCACGGTGCACCGGGTGCATGCCCTTGACCAGGAACAGCCGGAAGTTCATCAGGTTGCCATGGCACCAGCGACGGTCGCGCTTGAGTTCGTCGAGCAGGTTGGGCGGCAGTTCTTCGTAGCTGCCCGGCAAGTCATAGGCGATCCACACTCCCCAACCGGCACGGCGCATGAGCGCGGCTTCGACGAAGTCGTGGGAGAGAATGGCCCCAGCGAACGCACCCTTGCCTGGCAATGGCGCCAATGCGCAGTGTTCGATGAACGGCTTCATGCGGATGATCGCATTGTGCCCCCAGTAGTGCGACTCGCCCAGCTGCCAGAAATGCAGGCCGGCCGTGAACAATGGGCCGTATACGCGCGTGGCGAACTGCTGCATGCGTGCATACAGGGTATCCATGCCCGACGCCTTGGGCCCGGTCTGGATGATGCCGGCATCAGGGTTGGCCTCCATCAGGCGCACCAGGCTGCTCAGGCATTCGCCGCTCATGACGCTGTCGGCGTCCAGCACCACCATGTACTTGTACTCGCTGCCCCAGCGGCGGCAGAAGTCGTCGAGGTTACCGCTCTTGCGCTTCACCCGACGCCGACGACGGCGGTAGAAGATACGGCCGAACCCCTTGGTTTCACGGCACACGTCCAGCCATGCCTGCTGCTCGGCAACGGCAATGTCGGTGTCGTTGGTATCGCTGAGTACGAAGAAGTCGAAGCGGTCCAGGTTACCGCTGGCTGCCACCGACTCGAACGTTGCACGCAGGCCTGCGAACACCCGTGGCACGTCTTCGTTGCAGATCGGCATGACCAGCGCGGTCCGTGCGTCTGGCGCGATAGGTTCGTTGCCGGCACTGCTGCCGGAAATCTTGTACTTGTCGCGCCCGGTCAGCAGCTCGAGGAAGCCCATCAGAGCCGTCCAGAAGCCGGCCGACACCCAGCAGAACAGAATCCCGAAGAGAATCAGGATGGACGTCTGCAAAGCATACGGCCATACCTGCACCACCGTATCCCAGATCGGCTGAGCGAAGATTTCGTCCAGATCGACGAACGACCAGCCCTGGTAGGGCAGGATGCTCTTCATGTACCAGCCAGCGACCAAGGTCTGCCCGATCATCAGTGCCAACAGGATGTATCGGCGGATCGAACCGACAGTGCGCCAGCGAGCCGCCGGCAATTCACGCTTGGGTGGCTGCGGTGCGTTGGTACGCCCGGTCAGGCGCCGCCATGCCCGCACCAGCAGGTTGGTACGCCATGGTTCGGGCACGACCTTGGTACGCGTGATGGGCGGCGCGATCTTCAGGCACAGGCGCCCGTTACCGTCCACACCGAGCATTTCGGCCTCTTCCAGTTCACCCGCGGTGCCGACCGTCAGGCGCGAGCCCACCGAGGCCTGCACGGCCTCGGCTGGGCTGGCGGGCGAGGTGGCCGCCAGGCGCTGGTGCAGTTCGCTGAACGATGTGCACGTGGCAAGTTCCGCGCGCTGCTCATCGCTCAGTGGAAGGTGGGCCAGGTATTCGCCAAGCGATACCGGCCTTGGGCTCGGATTACTCATCGGCAGGCAACTGATAGGTCCAGGTTTCGGTCAGCACCTTTTCGGTGGTGGCCGCAGCCCCGGCAGTGGGCGCCGCGTCGGCGGCAGGTTGTTCGGCCTTGACGGTCTTCTCGGCCTTGCCATGCTTGGCAGACGCCTTGTCCTGCTTGGCGTCCTTGGCAGGCGCTGGCGCCTCTACCGGCACATCACGCACCAGCGCTGCACGCATTTCAGTCGACTTGTTGGCTTCCTTGACCTTCAGGCGCAGGGTCAGGCGCCAGCCCTTGGTTTCAGGGTTGTAGCGCAGGTTGTTCTCGACCACCTCACCGTTATCACCCACGCTGATCTGGCTGCGCACCGGGGTGTCTTCAGGCAAGGCGGCCAGTGCCGGGCCTGCGAAGTCGACCAGGAACGCCACGCTGCCATCAGGCTGGCGGATCAGGTTGGACTGCTTGACGTCACCGGTGGAGCGCAGGGTCTGCTTGACCCAGCCCAGCTCAGGCGCCTGGAACTTGGGCTCGTCGATGGTCCAGTGCAGGCGGTAGGCAAACTCGGCCGCTTCGCCAGGCTCGGGCAGCTTTTCCGGGCTCCAGAAGGCAACGATGTTGTCGTTGGTTTCGTCGGCCGTCGGGATTTCCACCAGGTCGACGGTACCCTTGCCCCAGTCGCCTTTGGGTTCGATCCAGGCACTTGGACGCTTCTGGTAGTTATCGTCCAGGTCTTCATAGTCGCTGAAGGCGCGCTGGCGCTGCATCAGACCAAACCCGCGCGGGTTCTCGACGCTGAAGTTGCTGACCGACAGGTGCTTGGGGTTGTTCAGCGGGCGCCACAGCCACTCGCCGTTGCCGGCATGGATGGACAAGCCTTCGGAATCGTGCAGCGCTGGCCGGTAGTTGAGGACCTTGGACGGCTGGTTCGGGCCGAACAGGTACATGCTGGTCAACGGCGCTACGCCCAGGCGGCTGACGTGATCGCGCAGGTACACGCGCGACTGCACGTCAACGACCGTGTCGTTGCCAGGACGCAGGGTGAGCTTGTAGGCACCGGTTGAGCGCGGCGAGTCCAGCAGCGCATAGATCACCAGGTGCTTGTCGGCCGGCTGCGGCTTTTCGACCCAGAACTCGGTGAACCGCGGGAATTCTTCGCCCGAGGGCAGCGCCGTGTCGATGGCCAAGCCACGGGCCGACAGGCCATAGACATGGCCCTTGCCAACGACGCGGAAATAGCTGGCGCCAAGCAGGGTCATGATTTCGTCCTGCTTGTCGGCCTTGTTGATCGGGTACAGCACGCGGAAGCCCGCATAGCCCAGGTTCTTGGTGGCATCGGCATCATGCGGCACGTCGCCGAACTCGAAGCGGCTCGGGTCGTATTTGATTTCCTGGACCTTGGTGGCGGTGACTTCGTTGATTTTCACCGGCGTATCGAAATGCATGCCCTGGTGGTAGAACGACAGCTTGAACGGCGTCTTGTCGTTGGCCCACTCGGCCTTTTCCTGCAGGAAATGGATCTTCTGGTAGTCCGCGAACTTCATGTCGCGGAACACGGCCGGCAGGTTACTTTTGGGCGCTTCGTACTTCTGGCCGGCCAGATCCTTTGCCTTGGCGGCAACATCGTCAAGATTGAATGCCCACAGCTGGCCCGCGCTCATCAGGCCAACGATTGCCATGCTGGCCATCAGCGCCTTGCGTAGCCTGACGCCGGGGATTCTTGATGCTTTTTGGGGACTAACAATCACGAGCAACCCTCGCCGAAAACAGATCATGAAACCAACGGCCAGCGACAAATGCCGGGTTGGCGAGCACTGTTCGGACCCCGTAAGGGCGTAATGATTCCCCAAACGGCTACGGACAATGCTCGAGTCAGAGTGAAACGGGCCTGCGAACGCAGGCCTCATGCAGCGCGCGATTATCCAGCAGGTCGCGTGACAACGCATCAGGCTGCAACAACTATTTATGGTATAGAACCGCTTATTCATTCAGGAAAGCGGCTTTTTTAACCTTAAATTTGTAACAGTAGTGTTACAGGGCCATCATTGACCAGGTGTACCTGCATGTCGGCCCCGAATTGACCGGTGGCAACGTCAGCGTGGCGGTCTCTGGCTTGCGCTACCAGGTAGTCGAACAACTCAGCGCCCAGGGCCGGCGGCGCCGCCGTGGAAAAGCTGGGTCGCATGCCGTTGCGGGTGTCGGCCGCCAATGTGAACTGCGAGACCAGCAGCAGACCGCCACCCACCTCTTTCAACGACAGGTTCATCTTGCCCTGCTCATCGCTGAACACGCGGTAGTTCAACAGCTTGTGCAGCAGCTTGTCAGCATGCTCGCGGGTGTCGTCCGGCTCCACAGCCACCAGCACCAGCAGGCCTTGATCGACAGCGCCAATGACCTGGCCCTGCACTTCCACTCGCGCGCTGCGCACGCGTTGCAACAGGCCCTTCATGCTTCTTCCAGTGGCAAGTCGAGCAGGCGCCTGGCCATCTGGTCGGCTGCGCGCACCAGAGCATCGGTAATGCCCGGCTCGGAGGCGGCATGCCCGGCATCGCGAATCACCTTCAATTCACTGTTCGGCCACGCCTGGTGCAGCTCCCAAGCGTTGTCCAGTGGGCAGATCACATCGTAGCGCCCGTGCACGATCACCGCTGGCAGGTGGGCGATCCTGGGCAGGTCGCGCACCAGCTGGTTCGGCTCGAGGAAGGCGTTGTTCATGAAGTAGTGGCATTCGATGCGGGCGATGGACAAGGCCCGTTGCGGCTCGGAGAAGCGATCCACCACCAGGGGGTTGGGCCGCAGCGTGGCCGTACGGCCCTCCCAGGTGGACCATGCCTTGGCCGCGTGCATCTGGGCAATCTGGTCAGAACCGGTCAGGCGCTTGTGGAACGCGCTGACCAAATCGCCGCGCTCCTCCGGTGGAATGGGCGCAATGTAGTCCTGCCAGTAGTCCGGGAACAGGCGGCTGGCACCTTCCTGGTAGAACCACTGTATCTCCTGGGGCCTGCACAGGAAGATCCCGCGCAGTATCAGGCCATGCACGCGTTCGGGATGGGTCTGGGCGTATGCCAGCGCGAGCGTGGAGCCCCATGACCCGCCGAACAGTACCCACTTGTCGATACCCAGGTGTTCACGGATGCGCTCCATGTCCTCCACCAGGTGCCAGGTGGTGTTGTTGTCCAGGCTAGCGTGGGGGGTGGAGCGGCCACAGCCGCGCTGGTCGAAGGTGATGATGCGGTACAGGGTGGGATCGAAATAGCACCGGCTCTGGGCATCGCAGCCTGCACCCGGGCCGCCATGAATGAAGAGCACCGGCAGACCTTCGGGAGAGCCGCTTTCATCGACGTACAGCACGTGTGGCGCTTCCACGGCCAGATCGTGCCGGGCGTAGGGTTTGATCTGCGGGTAGAGGGTCTGCATTGCGCACTCCGTGTGAAAGTTGTTCGGCCGTGAGCCATCATAAACCTGAATTGAGCGCAGAGCATGCTTGTACACCAACTCCATGCCTGCCCCGATACAGTTGCCAGGCAGATATATCTACCTCCCTTCTCCGTCCCCAGCCCTACAGAGTCCTTCACCCCATCGTGCAGAGGACTACTAAATGCCCACCCCGACCAGCGATACCCTACCCTCACAAGGTGTCCATTACTCCACCATCGCCAAGCGCATCCCCCAGTGGCTGAAAAAGAGCCCGGCCCAGACGCATCAAGCCTTGCGCAACTGGCGGCAGGCACCTGCCTGGCTGGCGTCAGCGATTACAGAGCAACCGGCCGTCGCACGTGCCTGGAGCATGGAACACGCTCAGCACCGTCAGCATCAAGCGCAGCTCGCGGCGCTGTTCGAGCAGGTTACAGATCTGGAGAGCTATGCCAGAAAGGCGTTGACCGAAGCCATCGCTGAACGCTTTGGTCTACAGGTCGATGTGGACCAGAGCTACCTGGTGGACGCGCGCCTGATCGAGGAGCACGACGCCCTGGACGGGCGGCAGGCCGTGGAGCGGGCGACCCGCTCACTGCTTCAGGCTGCCCTGCATAATTTCGAAGCATCGGCCGCCGTTGAAGGGGGCATGGATGCGCCCGACGGGCTCCTGAAAAAATCGGTGATTCTCGACCACCGACGCTTCATGGGCACCGTGCCCATCACCAATGCGCTGGACATCCCGGCAGAGGCCTTCGCCGACCTGTGTCGAACGCTGGACATAGGTGGGAAATATCACGATCTGATTCACGCGATCTATTACCCGGCCGCAACGGCCGACCGCAGTGCCGACGAGGTGGCCTTGGAGGTGTATCAAACACTGGGGCGGGCGGAGGGGTCGGCCTGGCGGCAGTCCCTGCATTACGCTCGCTTGAAGGGCGATATCAGCGAGACGTTCTACACCGCCGCGCTGGCAGTGCCGCTTGATCAAAAGCTGGACCCTCACGCTTCAGGGATCAGGCTCAGCGAGCTGCAACTCTGGGGCTGCGTACTGACGGGGGTAGTGGTGATCGAGAGGCAATCGGGTGCCGATAGCCGCGTTGCGCTGTACATGCCCGACGATGAGCAAACACCTCTCAAGGAGTTCGCCGATACGCAGGCCATGCATGACGCGCTGCGGGATCGGCTCCAGGCCGACATGGGCTACCTGGACAAGCATGTGCCCGAGCGCGACAAGGCGATGTTTCGACAGCGCCTGCAAGCGCGTCTGATGCCGCTGGGCTGGAGTACCCGCGGCCTGCATGAACCCGTACTCGATCCACATGCCAGGCTCTACCCCGTTCAAACGCCTTTCAGTCACGCGTTTGAGGGGCTCATGGCTTTTCGCAAAGTGGAACGTCATGAGCAAGACGTGCTCTTTCACGCCGTCCCGACCGAGATCGTCGACCGGCGTACAGCCCAGGCTCACCGCGAACTCATTGCCGGGCGCGCATTACTGACACTGAACATCGCCGGCTTCTTCGTGCCTGGCCTCGGTGAGGCCATGCTCCTGGTGGGTATCGTCCAGCTGGCCCATGAAGTGTATGAGGGCATCGAAGCCTGGGAGGCAGACGAGCGCGACACGGCTTACGGCTACCTGGTCGACGTCGTCGAGAACGTGGCGGTCATGGCTGCGCTGGCAGCTGCTGGCCATGCGCTCAAAGGAACACCGGAAGTCTCCGGGGGCGACGAACCCATCGTCGAGGAACCCGACGACGAACCGGATGAGGCGCGCATTCCTGTAGAGACCCCGTCATTCATCGAAGAGCTGGAAGACGTGGACATGCCTGATGGACAGGTAAGTCTGTGGAAACCGGACCTGACGCCCTATCAAGTTCATGACCCACTGCCGCAAGCAATGGCACCGGATGAGCAGGGCCTCGTGCTGCATGAGGGGCGGCAACGGCTAGTACTGCAGAGCCGCCAGTATCAGGTCGTGTCAGACGCCGACACCGGTCAATACCGGCTGCAGCACCCACGCGGCGCGCATCGCTATCAGCCACCGCTACGCCACAACGGCGCTGGCGCGTGGATACTGGTCACGGACCGCCCCTCTACCTGGACAGGTTCGACACTGTTGCAAAGAATGGGGCACCTGGGTGTCGACTTCGATGAGCCGACGCTGCGACGAATGCTACAGATCAGTGACACGGACGAAGATGCCGTGCGCAGGGCGCTGGTGGAGAACGAGCGGTTGCCTGCGTTGCTGCAAGACACGCTGCAGCGGTTCAAACTCGACCAGTCGATAAGCCAGTTGCCCACCACGGCAGACCGATCAACCGAATTTTCCAGAGCCTACAGGCGCATGACATCGGCCCAACTGCCCGATGCCGAACCGATCATGCGTGCATACCCCGGTCTTCCAGCCGCCATTGCCGACGAGCTGGTAAGCAGCGCGAATGCCAACGAACGAGGCGCGCTGGCAAGCGGCCGGGTGCCGCTGCGGCTGAGTGAGGAAATTCGTGTTTATCTGCAACAGGTCCGCCTGGCGCGGGCGTACGAGGGGTTGTTCCTGGTAGGGGCTCAGGGCTGGGACAGCGATCGACTGGTGCTGCATACCCTGCCAACACTCAGCGGATGGCCTGCAGAAACCAGACTACAAATCGTAATGGGTGGGTCCTGGCCCACTCAAGCCGAGGCAGTCGGCCCCGAGCAAGGCAGCCCCCGCGTAACCATCATCCATGCCCGAGCAGGGTACATCGTCCAGGATCAAGCCGAGGCATCTCGGCTGGTAACGGCACATCCGGACCTCTTTACCGCGCTGCACGCGGCGCTGCCAGACGTCATGGCACAACTGGGCGCGGCTGACGCGCCGGCCCTGCAGCACCTGATGCAGGAAAGCCCGCTGCTGCCTCGCCCAGCCTTGCGCAAGGTCCTGGGCATGCGGCCGGTGCGCCCCGGCTATCGCTCACCCATGCGCCTTGCCGATGGTCGCCTGGGGTATCCGCTGAGCGGCGGTGGGCCGCAAGCCCATGCGGTCTCTCACTCGCAACTCATTGCAGCGGTCGAGGCACTGGAGTTGGCGCAGCGTACCGGCCGATCAGCCGATCAAGTGATCAATACGCTGGCCAGTGGCGGCCGCACCCGCCTGCAGATTTTCGAGCATCTGCAACGCTTGGCCGAGCAGCGCACCGAACTGCAAAGCAGGCTCGATGACTGGAGCGAGGCCATCTCGCCGCCGACTGACGAGGCAGCGCGCAACTACGACGCGTTGCGCGAGGCTATCGTGCAGTTCTGGTATGACTCGGCGTTGGACGAAAGCGACCGGAGCACGTCCGTGTTACGCCTGGCACAGGTCTCTCTGGCTGATATTCCGCTGAATTTACCTGAGTTCTTCTACCAGCGAGTGCGCAGCCTGATCTTGTTTGACCTGCCCTCAGGCGCGATGGCCAGCTGGGCGCAGAACGAGCGTTTGCTGCAACGCCTGCTCCGTCAGATGCCGCAACTCGAGGCATTGGAAATTGACCGTCCTTATACACCCCGGGCAACACCCTCGGCATTCATATTCAGCATACCCACCATTCTGGAGAATCTCCCACAGTTGCAGCGCCTGGTACTGACCAACCAGAACATTGCCTTGTCCTCCAGTGACCTGGACATGCTGACCGGCGCCAACCAACTGCGTCATCTGGACCTCTCCGGAAACCGCCTGGCGCAGAGTAACCGGCCCAGCTTCCACGCGCTCACACTCGATTACCTCGGGCTCGACCGCATGCAACTGTCGCAATGGCCAATGGGCATCGGCAGCGACGCCTTGAGCCGCATCGGTGAGCTGTCCCTGCGCGACAATAACCTGTTCACGCTGCCATCGTTTCTGCTGCACGAAGCCGAATCACTTCGCCTGCCGCCGGTCATCAACCTTGAAGGCAACCCCATCAACGAGATTCACGTGCAGCGTTTGCTCATGAACGAGCAGCTGGACACTTCCGGCATCCGCGTGGACCAACCGCCGTCGCTTATCGAGGGAATCACGCGCCTGCGCAACGAGCGCTCGCAGGTACGAGAAGCGCTCGAAGGCTGGGCGCAGGCATCGAGTTCCAGCAACCCTTTGACACAAACCGCCCTGGCCGAGCGTCAGCGCATTGAAACGGCGATCAACGATTTCTGGACGCATCAGGAACAGGGCCATCGATACCTGAGGCTGCAACTGGAAGACGTGTCGATTGAGCACTTCCCCAGGCGCCTGCCGCCATTCTTTGGCGAGCGTGTTCGCGCCCTGGCCTTGACTCGCCTGCGGGGCACGACTGCGCAGCTCGATGAGTTGCTCAGTCGCTTTCCAGGTATCACGCGCTTGACCATAGACGGTCATCAAGCGCCGCAATCGACACTGCCTACCGCCTTGCTGCGCTTGCCAGCGCTGGAGTACCTGGAACTGCGCAACATGAACCTGGAAATCGACCAACCCATGTTCGAGATCTTTGGTCGCCTGCCCCACCTCACCTCACTGGACCTGTCGGGCAACCGGGTGGGCACCATCAACCACGTCCCTGCTGACCTCGCGGCGAATCTGCAGTCCCTGGTGCTGAGCAACATGGACCTGCAAGGCTGGCCAAGCTGGTGCGACCAGTTGCTGCCGCTCGAATTGCTGGACCTCAGCTCGAACAACATCAACGAACTGCCAGACCATATCCTGTCGAATCTGGATAACGCCATTCCGATTTCTTCCGTGTCCTTGCTCGACAACCCGCTGCCAGCGGCAACCATCCAGCGGGTCCGTACGTTTTCGGACAGCCACCACAGCTTCTCCTTCGCACTGGACATTCCCAACGATCTACTGCTCACCGACGGTTCCAGCGATGGCTCCCTGGACCACCCGCATTTCCCGGTGTCTGGTGACGATACCCCGCGGATGGAATCATGGATGCTGGGAAATGCACTGCAAAATGAATCCTTGCAGGCATGCTGGGACGCGCTTGCAGGCAGTGACTTGCTGCGCCTGGCGGGCCGTTTGCAAAACGCAGCGCCTTATGTGGAGCCCGCCACGCGAGGCACGTTCTGCGAACGGGTGCGACTGGTGCTGGTCGCAGCGGTCAGCAACCCAGCTGAGCGGCCATTGCTGGAAAGCATCGCTGCAGCGGCACTGCCCGACGAGAGTGGCGCACAAACCTGCCATGACGGCGCGCTTCAAGAGTTCAACAACATCGAGTTGTACCTGATGCATCAACGCGTCGTGATCGATGCGGGGGATAGCCTGCAGCAGATGCGTCAAAGGCTGTTGCAGCTGTTCCGTGTAGAGGAACTCGAACGCCTTGCCCAGCACCGCGCGATACCGGGGGATCTGGTTTCGGTACGCCTGGCCTACCGCCGCGAGCTGGCCAAGGAACTCGAGCTGCCCATCGCCGACCGTATGCGTTTCCGAAGTGCTGCCAACCTGGCAGCCGATGAGCTTTCGAGCGTCCTCGAACACGTGCGCAAGCGCGAACACAGCGAAGCCTTCATCGATTACCTGCTGTCCAACCAGGACTGGACCCAGCGCCTTCGCGGTGAATACGCCGAGCGGTTCGAGGAAATTGAGAACCGGTACCGCCAGCGGGTAATGGAACTGGCCAATGCCAGCCATCCGCTGCAGGAAGAGGTGATCTTGCAACAAGGCTTGCAAGTGGACCGGGAGCTCGAGGAGCAGGCACTGCTGCGCGAGCTCACGCTCAAGGAAGTCGCCAAAGGCTGACGATTGACCAGGCGGCGCGCACACCGCGCGCTGCCTGGCCGATTGGCTTCAGTTGCGATAATGCGCCTGGCCCCATGCCAGCAGCGCCTCCAGCAGCTGCTCGAGCACCGCCTGGGTTGGGCGTGCCAAGTCTTCACGGTAGGTAAAAGGTTCACGCTCTTGCATGTAGGTGCTTTGCGTAAGCTCCAGTTGGACGGCGTGAACGTGAGCGGCTGGGTTGCCGTAGTGACGGGTGATGTGCCCGCCCTTGAAGCGCCCATTGAGCACATGATCGTAACCTTGCGCCTGTTGGCAGACGTGCGTCAGCCGCTGGGCCAGGCTCGGGTCGCAACTCGCATCGTTGAAGGTCCCGAGGTTGAAGTCCGGCAGCTTGCCGTCGAACAGCCGAGGAATGTGCGAGCGGATGGAGTGGGCGTCCCACAGCAAGGCATAGCCAAACGTCTCACGCAAGCGTGTCAGCTCATGCCGGATTGTCCTGTGATAAGGGTGCCAGATCTGCTCGAGGTAGCGCTTGCGCTCTGCCGGGCTTGGCGCCAGCCCTTCCTTGAATAAAGGTTCACCTTCAAAGAGCGTGTCTGGATAGAGTCCGGTGGTGGCCCCTGCATACAGCGGCTTGTCGTCCTCCGGGCGGTTGAGGTCGATGACGAAACGCGAATACTCGGCCGTCAGTACGCTGGCGCCCAGTGCCTGGGCGAAATCGTACAGACGGGGAATGTGCCAGTCTGTGTCGGGCAGGCTGCGCGCCTGATCGACCAGGCCATCGGCCACTGCCGGGGTAAGCTTCAGGCCCGCATGGGGAATGCTGATCAACAGCGGCATTTGACCCTGGTGAAAGCTCAGTACCTTGTCCATCTCGCCTCGCTCAGATATCACGTTCATGGCCGCCGCGCACCACGCGCTTGGGCAGGTCGCCGCCAAGCCAGTAGGCCAGGTCGGCAGGGCGCTCTATTTGCCAGGCAACGAAGTCCGCGGCCTTGCCCGCCTCAAGGGTGCCATGGCTGCTTCCCATGCCCAGCGCATGCGCCGCATGGGTGGTGACACCGGCAAGGGCCTCTTCCGGCGTCATGCGCATCAGGGTGCAGCCCATGTTCAGCATTAGCCGCAGCGACAGGCCCGGCGAGGTGCCCGGGTTCAGGTCGCTGGCCAGGGCGATTTTCACGCCGTGCCGGCGCAGGGCGTCCATTGGCGGAAGCTGGGTTTCGCGAAGAAAGTAGAACGCGCCGGGCAGCAAGACGGCCACGGTGCCAGCCGCTGCCATGGCCATGGCATCTTCTTCGGTCATGAATTCCAGGTGATCGGCCGACAGTGCCTGGTAGCGGGCAGCCAGGCTGGAGCCGTGCAAGGAGGACAATTGTTCCGCGTGCAGCTTGACCGGCAAACCCAATTGCTGCGCCTTGATGAACAAGCGTTCAACCTGTGCGGGTGAGAAGGCCAGGTGTTCGCAGAAGGCATCCACCGCATCCACCAGCCCTTCTGCTGCCAATGCCGGGAGCATGTCATTGCAGATGTGGGCAATGTAGTCGTCGCTGCGTTCGGCGTATTCCGGCGGCAAGGCGTGGGCTGCCAGACACGTGGTCCGAACCGTGATACCCAGCTCGTCACCCAGACGCCGGGCTACACGCAGCATCTTGCGCTCGTTGGCCAGGTCCAGGCCGTAACCGGACTTGATCTCCAGGGTGGTCACGCCATCGCGCATCAACGCCTGGACGCGCTGCCGGGCGCTGGCGAACAGCATGTCTTCACTGGCGGCGCGGGTGGCCCTCACGGTACTGGCAATACCCCCGCCCTGCGCGGCGATCTCGGCATAGCTCACACCTTGCAGCCGCTGTTCGAACTCGCCGCTGCGGTTGCCGCCGAATACCGCGTGCGTGTGGCAATCGATCAGCCCGGGGGTTACCCAGGCGCCACCCAGGTCCACCGCCTGTTCGGTGCCTTCGACTGCCCAGTCGGCACGTGGGCCGATCCACAGGATTCGCCCACCACCGGTCACGATGGCGGCGTCTTCGATGATCGAATAACGGCCTTCGGCCATGGTTGCCACATGGCAGTGCTGCCAGAGGGTTTTCATGCAGGTTCTCCTTTGCTAGCGATGCAGCTCGGCGGCTTCGGCCACTGGCGCACCCTGTCCTGTACGCGGCTTGCACCACAGCAGGTAGGACGCCACCAGAAAGACCAGCCAGACCATGCCGACCAGCAACGCCGCCTGGGTGTCGGGGAAATAGCCAAGCACACCGAAGACAAAGACCATGAAGGCAATGGCCAATGCCGGGCCCCAGGGCCAGAACGGTACCGGGAACTTGAGCTCGGCCATCTGTTCACGGCTCATGCTGCGCCGCATCGCCACTTGAGTGATGAGGATCATCAGCCAGACCCAGACGGTGGCGAAGGTGGCGATCGAGGCGATCAGCAGAAACACGTTTTCGGGGATCAGGTAATTGAGCAGTACGCCAACCAGCAGCGCTGCCCCCATGACCAGTACCGTCATCCACGGCACGCCATGCCTGGACAGCCGGCTGAAGCCCTTGGGAGCATGCCCCTGCTGGGCCAGACCATACATCATGCGGCCCGCACCGAAGATATCGCTGTTGATGGCCGAAACGGCCGCGGAGATCACCACCACGTTCAGCACCGCAGCCGCAGAGCCGATCCCCAGGTTGCTGAAGATTTGCACGAAGGGGCTGCCCTGGCTGCCAATCTGCGGCCAGGGGTACAAGCACATCAGCACGAACAGGGTGAGCACATAGAACAGCAGGATGCGCAGGGGCACGGCGTTGATCGCCTTGGGAATCACCCGTTGCGGATCCTTGGCCTCGCCTGCGGTCACCCCGATGATCTCGATGCCGCCAAAGGCGAACATCACCACTGCGAACGAGGCGATCAGCCCGGCGACACCGTTAGGCATGAAACCACCATGGTCGAACAGGTTGCCCAGGCCCACGGCCTGCCCGCTACCTACCTGGCTGAAGCCGAACGCCATGATGCCCAGGCCCGCCAGGATCATGGCCACGATCGCGCCCACCTTGAGCAAGGACAGCCAGAATTCCAGCTCGCCGAACACCTTGACGTTGCACAGGTTGAGCGCGCCGATGAACAAGACGATGCCCAGCACCCATGTCCAGCGGGCTACCTCCGGGAACCAGAAGCCCATGTAGATACCGAACGCCGTCACGTCGGCAATGGCGACGATGACCATCTCGAACGCGTAGGTCCAGCCGAGGATGAAGCCGGCCATGGGGCCCAGGTAGGTGCTGGCATAGTGACCGAACGAGCCGGCCACGGGGTTGTGTACGGCCATCTCGCCCAATGCCCGCATGACCATGAATACCGCAGCGCCGCCAATCAGGTAAGCCAGCAATACCGCCGGGCCGGCCATCTGGATGGCCGAGGCCGAGCCATAGAACAGACCGGTACCGATAGCCGAGCCGAGGGCCATGAAACGAATGTGGCGGGCAGTCAGCCCGCGCTTTAGACCTTGTGCAGGTTGCATGTCACGTCCTTGAATTGTTTTTGTGGTCGTGAGATCCGGGGGCCGCCACCAAAGGCCCCCAAGGGCATTACAGACTCGGGAGCACGCCCGCTGGCAACAGCGCGGTCAGGCTGCCTTCGGCCAGCAGGTGCACGGCCTTTTCGATGTCCGGTGCAAAGAACCGGTCGCGGTCGTAGTGCGGCACTTCACGGCGCAACGCCTGGCGTGCTTGTTCAAGCTTGGCGGAGGTCTTGAGCCCCTTGCGCAGATCCAGGCCCTGGCAGGCGCCCAACCATTCGATCGCCAGCACGCCCCGGGTATTTTCGGCCATTTCCCATAGACGTTTGCCGGCAGCCGGAGCCATTGACACATGGTCCTCCTGGTTGGCGGAGGTCGGCAGACTGTCGACGCTGTGGGGGTGCGACAGGGCCTTGTTCTCGCTGGCCAGGGCAGCGGCGGTGACCTGGGCGATCATGAAGCCCGAGTTGACCCCACCGTTCTCCACCAGGAAAGGCGGCAGCTGGGACATGTGCTTGTCCATCATCAGCGAGATGCGGCGCTCGCTCAACGAGCCCATTTCGGCGATGGCCAAGGCGATGTTGTCGGCGGCCATCGCCACCGGTTCGGCATGGAAATTACCCCCTGAAACCACGTCGCCTTCGGCGGCGAACACCAAAGGGTTGTCCGACACAGCATTGGCCTCGACGCCGAGCACCTCGGCAGCCTGGCGCAGTTGGGTGAGGCAGGCGCCCATCACTTGTGGTTGGCAGCGCAGCGAGTAAGGATCCTGGACCTTGTCGCAGTTCTGGTGCGAGAGCGATACCTCGCTGGTGTCCCCCAGCAGGTCCCGGAAGCAGGCCGCGGTGTCGACCTGCCCGCGCTGGCCGCGCACTTCATGGATACGGGCATCGAAGGGCGAGCGCGAACCAAGGGCGGCTTCCACGCTGAGCGCGCCGCAGGTGACCGCGGCGGCGAACAGGTCCTCGCCATGGAATAGCCCGCGCAGGGCATAGGCCGTGGAGGCCTGGGTGCCATTGAGCAGGGCGAGCCCCTCTTTGGCGGCCAGGGTCAAAGGCTCAAGGCCGGCGATGGCCAGGGCCTCGGTAGCCGCAAGCCACTGGCCCTTATAGCGCGCCTTGCCCTCCCCCAGCAGTACCAGGGACATGTGGGCCAGCGGCGCGAGATCACCGGAAGCGCCGACCGAGCCTTTGAGCGGGATGTGAGGATAGACCTCGGCGTTGACCAGCGCGATCAGCGCGTCGATGACCTTGCGGCGAATACCGGAAAAGCCGCGGCTCAGGCTGTTGATCTTCAGCACCATGATCAAGCGGACCAAAGCGTCATCGAGCGGCGCTCCGATCCCGGCAGCATGGGACAGCACCAGCGAACGCTGCAGGTTTTCCAGGTCGTGGCTGGCGATGCGGGTCGATGCCAGCAGCCCGAAACCTGTGTTGATGCCATAGGCGGTACGGTCCTGCGCGATGATCTGTTCGACGCAGGCCACGCTGGCATCGATGGCCGGGCCGGCGCTGGCGTCGAGCTGAAGCCGTACTGGGCCTGCATGCACAGTGCGCAGTTGCGCCAGGGTCAGGCAGCCGGGCTTGAGGGTAAGTTCGGTCACGTTGCTACTCCAGTTCGCGAGGCATGGCAGGCAGCGCCAGCCCGCCTCTTCTTGTTGTTGAGTATCACCTTGTGGGGGGCATTGCAGAGAACAGTGATCAGCCGGTGATCATCGGCAGGTCCAGCCCCTGCGCTTGCGCGCACTCAATGGCGATAGCGTAACCGGCATCGGCGTGACGCATGACACCGGTGCCTGGATCGTTGGCCAGCACGCGAGCAATACGGGCCGCTGCCTCATCGCTGCCATCACAGACGATGACCATCCCCGAATGCTGGGAGAAGCCCATGCCGACACCGCCGCCATGGTGCAGCGATACCCAGGTGGCACCGCTGGCGGTATTGAGCAGCGCATTGAGCAATGGCCAATCGGAGACCGCGTCGGAGCCATCGCGCATGGCCTCGGTTTCGCGGTTGGGGCTGGCTACCGAACCCGAATCGAGGTGGTCGCGTCCGATCACAATCGGTGCCGACAGCTCGCCACTGCGCACCATTTCGTTGAACGCCAGGCCCAGCTTGGCCCGCAGCCCCAGCCCTACCCAGCAGATGCGGGCCGGCAAGCCCTGGAAGCTGATGCGCTCGCGGGCCATGTCCAGCCAGCGGTGCAGGTGGGCGTCATCGGGGATCAGTTCCTTGACCTTGGCATCGGTCTTGTAGATGTCTTCGGCATCGCCCGACAACGCTGCCCAGCGGAAGGGGCCGATGCCGCGGCAGAACAGCGGGCGAATGTAAGCTGGCACGAAACCTGGGAAATCGAACGCGTTGGCCACGCCCTCTTCCTTGGCCATCTGGCGGATGTTGTTGCCGTAGTCGAAGGTGGGGACGCCCTGCTGCTGAAAATCGAGCATGGCCTGCACATGCACGGCCATCGATTGCTTGGCCGCCTTGACCACGGCTACCGGGTCGGTCTGGGCGCGGTCGCGGTACTGCTCCCAGGTCCAGCCGGCAGGCAGGTAGCCGTTGAGCGGGTCATGCGCGCTGGTCTGGTCGGTGACCATGTCTGGCCGCACCCCGCGCCTGACCAACTCAGGCAGCACTTCGGCCGCGTTGCCATGCAAGGCAATGGAAATGGCCTTGCCTTCGGCGGTGTAGCGGGCAATGCGCGCCAGCGCGTCGTCCAGGTCCGTGGCCTGCTCATCGACATAGCGGGTTTGCAGGCGGAAATCGATACGGCTTTGCTGGCACTCGATGTTCAGCGAGCAAGCCCCGGCCAGGGTCGCGGCCAATGGCTGGGCCCCACCCATGCCGCCCAGGCCTGCGGTCAGCACCCACTTGCCCTTCAGGCTGCCGCCATAGTGCTGGCGACCTGCCTCGACGAAGGTTTCGTAAGTGCCTTGCACGATGCCCTGGCTGCCGATGTAGATCCAGCTGCCCGCGGTCATCTGGCCGAACATGGCCAGGCCCTTGGCGTCGAGTTCGTTGAAGTGCTCCCAGCTGGCCCAGTGAGGGACCAGGTTCGAGTTGGCAATCAGCACGCGCGGGGCGTTGCTGTGGGTCTTGAACACGCCGACCGGCTTGCCGGACTGGACCAGCAGGGTTTCGTCGTCTTCCAGACGGGTCAGGGTTTCGACGATCTTGTCGTAGCAGTCCCAGTTGCGCGCGGCCCGGCCGATACCACCGTACACCACCAGCTCCTTGGGGTTTTCGGCGACCTGCGGGTCGAGGTTGTTCATCAACATGCGCAGTGGCGCTTCGGTCAGCCAGCTTTTGGCAGTGAGCGTATTGCCACGCGGGGCACGGATTTCAACGTCACGGTATTTGTTGTTGTCGGTCACGGGAATGTCCTTTGCGGTCGGCTGCAGCAGATATGTCGTGGAGCAATACAAACACATCTTTACTTGTATGTACAAGCATGGACAAGTGAAATTCTCGCACCTTGTCGCTGCAAGCGATGCCAGCCCAGGGTCAGCTCAACGGGGATCGAGTTCGATCAGGCAGCACCGCCCCTGTACGTCCAACGCCAGCAATGTGTCATTGCCTTCCAGTTGCAGGCAGTCATGCAGCCTCAATTGCAGGGCCTGTTGCCCCGCCTTAACGTCTACCGCTTGGCTGCCGGCAAACAGCAGCACGGTCGAAGCCGAGGTGTGCACACGGTTGAAACCTTCAAGCCATTGCAAGCGTGCCCGATAGCGCTGCGGTGCATAGATGAGGTTGAAATCACGAATCGGCCCGCCGATCAGTTGGCAATCGACCTCGCTTGCCCCGTCGAATGCAAACCCGTCGAAGGGCAGCAACGGCCGGCTGGGTTGGCCGCCTACCAACAGACGCATGCCATCGCCCTGCAGCACGGTGATGATCCGCTGGTAGCCGGCGAAGCTTGAAAAAGCACCCGACGCCTGGATATCGGCAATCGACAGGCGCCAGCCGAAACCGTCCAGGCCCTGGCCTTGGTCACGGGCGATTTCCTCGGTGAAACCGCCGCCGTTCTTCCAGGCCATGCGCGGGTAGCCCCGCGCCTGCAACACTTGCACTCGGCTCATTTGCCAAAACGTCCTTCCAGGCGATGGCGCGAACCGGGGTGAATCAGCCGCGCGGCCGTGACCGGCTGGCGCCCGGACCAGGTACGGCGGCGGATGAGCAGGCATGGCTCGCCGCGTTCGATTTGCAGGAGCTGGCACTCCTCGGGCTCTGCCAGGATCGCCTCGACCACATGCTCACCTTCTGTCAGCGGGGCTACCTGGGACAGATAGGCATAAGGCGTCTGACGGGTGAAGTCCTGCAGCAGATATTCGGGCGCCACGGCCGCGTTGACGTAGCGATCCTCGATCTGCACCGGGGTATCGTTCTCGAAATGCACGATCAGCGAATGAAACACCCGCTGGCCTTCGCGCATGTTCAAGGCCAGCGCTCGCTCGGAACCTGCCGCTTCCTCGGCAAGCACCACGACCTGACAACTATGCCGATGCCCACGCGCGGCGATTTCATCGGCGATGTTGTTTACTTCGAACAGCGCCGAGCGGCCTTTGGGTTCGGCTACGAAGGTGCCGACACCCTGCATGCGTACCAACAGCCCTTCGGCTGTGAGCTCGCGCAGGGCGCGATTGATGGTCATGCGGCTGAAGCCCAGTTGGCTGACCAGTTCGCTTTCCGATGGCACACGGTGATGCGGCGGCCAGCTGCCGTCATCGATGTGCTGCTTGATCATCTGTTTGACCCGCGCGTACAGCGGCGCCGGGCCCTCGCCCGTGGGGGCAACCAGCGCGTTGACAGGAGGTGTCGGCACGGCCAGGAATCCTTGTGCATAAGAAATGAGCGTTAGCTTGCCGGAGTTTACCCGGCAGGCAAACGCCTGTATATGTATATACAACCTAACAAGAACAGGAGCCTGTAATGCCCGCCTATTTTGCCCAACGTGCCTTGTTGCCCTCAGGGTGGGCCCGCGATGTGCGCTTCGACGTCGGCGTGGACGGGTACCTGACGCGCGTTGAAGCCGACGCTTGCGCCGACGGCGCAGAGCATCTGGCGGGCCCCGTACTGCCCGGTATGCCGAATGTGCATTCCCATGCGTTCCAGCGCGCCATGGCCGGGCTTGCCGAAGTCGCCGGCGACCCCAATGACAGCTTCTGGACCTGGCGCGACCTCATGTACCGCCTGGTCGGGCAGATCACACCTGAGCAGTTGCAGGTCATCGCCCGCCAGCTCTACATCGAGATGCTCAAAGCGGGCTATACCGCGGTGGCGGAGTTCCATTACGTGCACCACGACCAGGCAGGCAATGCGTATGCAGACCCGACCGAGTTGTCTCGCCGGATCAGTGCAGCGGCCGCGCAGAGCGGTATCGGCCTGACCCTGCTGCCGGTGCTCTATAGCCATGCAGGCTTTGGCGGCCAGACGCCAAGCGATGGCCAACGCCGGTTCATCCAGTCCACCGACCACTACCTGCAACTGCAGGCGCGACTGGCGCCGCTGCTGGCCGCGCAACCGGCGCAGAGGCTGGGCTTGTGCTTTCACTCGCTGCGGGCCGTGACGCCGGGGCAGATCGCCGAGGTGTTGGCGGCCAGTGACGATCAATGCCCGGTGCACATTCATATTGCCGAGCAGCAACGGGAAGTCGATGACTGCCTGGCCTGGAGCGGCCTGCGACCCCTGCAATGGCTGTATGAACACGTGACCGTGGATGAGCGCTGGTGCCTGGTACACGCCACCCACGCCCAGCCCGACGAAGTGACAGCCATGGCCCGCAGCGGCGCCGTGGCGGGATTGTGCCTGACGACCGAAGCCAACCTGGGCGACGGCATTTTCCCGGCTGCGGATTACCTTGCGCAGGGCGGGCGTCTGGGGATTGGTTCGGACAGCCATATCTCGCTAAGCGTGGTCGAAGAGCTGCGCTGGCTGGAATACGGCCAACGCCTGCGCGACCAACGGCGTAACCGCTTGCATCGCCACGATCAACCCATGGTCGGGCGCACCTTGCTTGACGCTGCGTGGGCAGGGGGGGCACAGGCGCTGGGCCAGCCCATTGGCGAACTGGCTGTAGGCAAGCGCGCCGACTGGCTGGTGCTTGATGATCAGGACCCCTACATCGCCACAGCCGATGGCGACGGCATTCTCAATCGGTGGCTGTTTGCCGGCGGCGATCGGCAGGTGCGCGACGTGATGGTCAATGGACAGTGGGTGGTACGCCAAGGCCATCATCTGCAAGAGGAGCAAAGCCGGGTGGCATTCGCTCAGGTGCTGCGGCAGCTTTTGGGATGAAGGGATCGAGGCCGCGTAATGGCGACCGCGATTCGAGCTAAGGCGGTACAGGAGGACCCGGTAGGCTTGACGTTTCAGCCCACCACGCCTGCAATGCCCTCAGTGCATCTTGACGATCTGCTGGTCGGAAGCTCGCCAGATCAACCGGCTGGTGTCGTAGCCCTGCTGGCGAGCCTTGGCCAGCAAGTGTTCCCGCTCCCAGGCCGGCAAGCTGGGCGTGCGTGACAGAATCCACAAGTACTTGCGGTCCGGGCTGCCGACGACCGCGGTGCGGTAGCGCTCGTCCACATACAAGATCCAGTATTCGCCCCTGGCAACGCCCGGGACCAGCCGCGTGAACCAGTTGTCGAACTCGACCCACAGCCTGTCGGTATGCCCTGGCGCCTCGATATAGGCGCGGCCCTCGGCACGCAACCACTCGTCACCCAGGGTGCGGCAGCGGTTCAGCAGACCGAACGACCCGTCGGGCCTTAGGTTGTAATGCGCCTCGGACTGTTCGCAGCCGGCCTGATAGCGCATGGGCAAGCGTGCAAGCTCGTACCACTTGCCCTGGTAACGCTTGAGATCAACCTGCCCCGCGGTCTTCGGTGCAAGCGGGTCATTCATCGACCCCGCGCACCCGCCGAGCAAAAGGGTCAGGCACAGGCCCAACAGCAGACCGACAGCCCTCATTTGAGGCCCTGCCCGGAATACATCAAGACTTTGTTCGACGCGTACTGCACGCTGATGAAGCTACGTTCGTCCCCCCACGTGCAACTGCTCATACCCAAGGCGCCCGAGCACTCGGTCGGCGTGCCGAGCAATTGCTCGACGTCGGCCTTGCTCATGCCGGCCTTGAGTTTGGAATAGTTTTCCTGATTGATCTTGCTGCAGGCGGCAAGCACGACACACAGCGACAACAGGGCGAGGGAACGCAACGACATGAAGACACTCCTGAACGAGGGAGCAGGCGAGTGGCCTGCAGTGCCCTTCGACGGGAAAATGCCTCCCAGGTTCCCTGGTGGGCCTGCCCATGACTGCTACCGCTGATCGGGAAAACGGCTTATTCGAGTGAGCCGCCGGGGGATGGGTGTGTTCTGTATGAGGTTTTATATGCTTGGGCCGGGTCTGAACCCTCGAGACGGAATCAGGCAGTAGCTGACACCGTTGGGGGCCGCTTTGCGGCCCATCGCGGCCGGTCCGGCGCCCCGGCAAGGCCGCTCCTTGTATCTCGACTTTTGCCTCTTTGCAGGCCAAAGTTCTCGACTGATCATCGAGGGAAAGCCTTGAAGCA
>NZ_VEJQ01000079.1:0-365 GCF_007680745.1 Pseudomonas sp. DE0010 | reverse complement strand
AGTGCGGCCAGGCCGAACACCTGACCTGCACGGCGACCGGTAGCACCGACGCCCGGTTGAACGGCACGGCCACCAAGGCCACGGCCTGGGCGGCGCAGGTACAGAATCCGGCTGCCATCGCCGCAGCTCCTGCCCCGGCCCCCGTCGAGCCGCCCAAGGCGGCGCCTGCCGAGGCTCCCGCTGCTACGGCGTCTGAAACGGCCAGGCCCGCCACTCCTCCAGTAGTCCCGGAGGCACCGGCACCCGCAGCGCCAGCGGCCCCGGTCGCCGAATCGACACCTGTCGCGCCGGCCAAGGTCGAGCCTGCACCTGCACCTGCACCTGCACCTGCACCTGCACCTGCAGCCAAGGCGCCTGCCGGTCAG
>NZ_VEJQ01000078.1:0-366 GCF_007680745.1 Pseudomonas sp. DE0010 | reverse complement strand
AGCGCATCCTGGTGCGCGGCTTCTATCGCCTGCTGCGCAGCACCTCCTTCGGTCAGGACCAGGAGCTCAATCACCACCGCGTCATCGGCCGGCTGGCCAACATCGTCCCGGCCCTGGTGCTGTCGATCGGCATCGAACTGGTGCCCGGGCGTCCCGAGGCCCTGGTCACCGTGGTGCAGAACGTCTGCAGCGCCTTCATCGTGCTGACCATCGCCCTGGCCCTGGGCAGCGCCCTGAACGTGGTCAACGTGCTCTATTCGCGCCGGCCCTCGGCGCGGCTCAAGCCGATCAAGGGCTATGTCCAGGTCAGCAAGATCGTCATCTACGCCATCGCGGTCATCCTGATGATCGCCACCCTGATCGACC
>NZ_VEJQ01000077.1:0-370 GCF_007680745.1 Pseudomonas sp. DE0010 | reverse complement strand
CGAGTAATTTGTGAAGTCATGGCTCCAACCCTCTGATCTTCCGTCCCAACGCCTGTTGGTAAACGTAGAGGAGAGTTCGCCATTGCGCAGCATTCCACGACGAATGGCGGCGCAATTGCAGCATATCCCGACGAGCGGCCGTGTCTATACCGAGGCGCTGGCGACATTTCTCCAGATCGAGCAGGGCCACCGAGAATTCCTTGCCCTGGGGACCGGCTCGTTCGGCGACGAAGATGTGCTTGGGATAGAGGCAACCGTGCTGCCAGCGATGCCGGTGCATGCGCGCCAGCACCTCACCAAGGGTGGCCAGAAACCGCTCGTGCTCAGCCTCGCTGAGCGCCTTGCCACCGCCTTCGGCATACCAGTGATC
>NZ_VEJQ01000076.1:0-375 GCF_007680745.1 Pseudomonas sp. DE0010 | reverse complement strand
CGGCACCGTGGGCTGCCAGGTGGCGAGGGCGTCTAGCAGGGCGGTTGGCGAAGCCTCCACCTGCAGCATGGCGCGGTGCGGCGCGGCGACGAAGCCCTGGGCGACCAGGTGATCGAGGAAGCCCTCCAACTGGGCATAGAAACCGTCGACCTCCAGCAGGCCCATGGGCTTGGCGTGATAGCCGAGCTGGCCCCAGGTCCAGACCTCGAAGAGTCCTTCCAGGGTGCCCAGGCCGCCGGGGAGGGCGATGAAGGCATCGGCCAGCTCCGCCATCCGCGCCTTGCGCGCATGCATGCCGTCGACCACTTCCAGGCGGGTGCAACCGGTATGGCCCAGCTCGGCGGTCTTGAGACTCTGGGGAATGATGCCGATGAC
>NZ_VEJQ01000075.1:0-377 GCF_007680745.1 Pseudomonas sp. DE0010 | reverse complement strand
GCCAGCAATACGGCCAGGTTTGACAAAGCTTATACAGACGACGCTACCTACGGAGCCGAATGGTTATACTCCAGGGCGTACGTGAGGAAGAAAATGCCATGACCGATGTAGCGCTCGCTTCGCCCCTCCCTGAGGTTCCCCCTTCGATCCAGCAGTTGCTCGCCCAGTTGAACCTGGCCTATCGGCCGATCCCGGCGACGACGCGCCTGCCGCAGGCGAATCGGGTACACACGGTGCTTCTGAGCGACAGCGTCGGCATGCTGCTGGTGCTCTTGCCCGAGGATCAGCTGCTGGACCTGCGCCGGCTGGTGGAATTCACCGGGCGGCAGCTGGCGGTGGTGGCGCCGGAGCGGCTGATGCGCACCCTGGAGCGCTAC
>NZ_VEJQ01000074.1:0-378 GCF_007680745.1 Pseudomonas sp. DE0010 | reverse complement strand
GATCGCCGCGGCCACGCTGGTGGTGCGCTGGGCCTGGAGGTCCGACTGCTGCATGGACGATTGCGAAGACTCCAGCACGCGCCGAGTGCTCTGATTCAGCTCGCCAGTGGTCTGGGCCACGTCACGGATCGAGGTGTGGATGCGCGCCACGAACTTGTTGAAGGCCTCGGCCAGGGCGCCGAATTCGTCGCGGGACTGCACCGGCAGGCGGCGGGTCAGATCGCCCTCGCCTTCGGCGATGTCGTCCATGGCGCGGGTCAGGTCATGCAGCGGGCGCAGCAGGACGCGGATGAGGAAGCCCAGCAGCAGGATGATGGCGATCACCGCTACCACGGTGGCGACGATGGCCAGGTTGCGGGCCTGGGTCACCGGGGCATA
>NZ_VEJQ01000073.1:0-381 GCF_007680745.1 Pseudomonas sp. DE0010 | reverse complement strand
CGGGCCGAAGCCTTCTGGTCGGGGTCGACGGCGGGGGAAGCGGAAGCGGACATGGCAGAGCGGGATCCTGGCAAGACACGAAGGGGGCCGGCAGCGGGCGCCCAAGGCCAGCGAAGCGAACGAATGCAACGTTTCGAGTCAGCGAAGGGGCGCCACGAGTGCAGGCGTGGGGGATTAGGGCGGGGATGCCGGCTGGGGTTCCCCAGGGCGCGCGGCAGTCCCGTTCCGACCAACGGGCCGCGCCGCAGGCGCGGCGCGAGGGGTTTTATCGAAGGGCCCGCCTTGAGCCCCGCAAGCCCACCGGCGCTTGGCGTGCAGCCCGGCACGGGTGCGGCGGGCAGCCGTTTTGCGGCGCCGCTTCGACTGGAACTCGGGCGGCCG
>NZ_VEJQ01000072.1:0-386 GCF_007680745.1 Pseudomonas sp. DE0010 | reverse complement strand
CTGATGTCACTGGCTTGACCGCCAGAGAGGAGGAAGCGCAACGGTACGCCGTTGGCATCGCAGAGCATGTGAATCTTGGTCGTCAGGCCACCGCGGCTGCGGCCTAGAGCGTGATCGGCAGGTTCGTCAGCATCCTTTTTTTTCGAGCACCTGACGAGGCTCGAGTAGCGCGCACTGGCGAGTCGAGCATCCAGGTCTGCAGATCAATCAAACCTTGTTCGTTCAGCCTCAGGTGCAAGCGCTTGAGCATCCGATCGAATGCCCCGTTGATTCGCCAGTCCCGAAACCGTTGATACACAGTTGACCAGGGGCCGAAGCGCTCCGGCATGTCACGCCAGGCCGCCCCGGAGCAAAGCACCCAAAGTACGCCATCGAGCATTAGCCGG
>NZ_VEJQ01000071.1:0-391 GCF_007680745.1 Pseudomonas sp. DE0010 | reverse complement strand
GCTCCCAGGGATCTTCCTTGAGGAACCGCACGCAGGCGTCGAAGGTGGCGCCGCCCCAGACTTCCAGCGACCAGTAGCCGACCTGGTCGAGCTTGGCGCAGATCGGCAGCATGTCTTCGGTGCGCATGCGGGTCGCCAGCAGCGATTGGTGGGCGTCGCGCAGGATGGTGTCGGTGATCTGGATGCTTTTCATTGTTCTGTCGTCCTTACAGACCGGCGTGGGCGGCGATGGCGGCGGCGATGGCGATGGCCAGGTGCGTCGGGTTGCGCTTGATCGAGTACTGGGTCAGCTCCGGATGGCTTTCCACGAAGCTGGTGTTGAAGCGCCCGCTGCGGAATTCGGGATCGCGCAGGATGGCCCCGTAATAGGGCGCGGTGGTCTTCACCCCCT
>NZ_VEJQ01000070.1:0-394 GCF_007680745.1 Pseudomonas sp. DE0010 | reverse complement strand
TGGGCGACGATGCCGCCGTCGATGATCTCGCCATTCTCCATGGCCACCTGGCCGGAGACGTGCAGCCAGCCATCGGCTTCCACCGCACGGGCGAAGGGCAGGGGTTGGCCGCCTGCGCCGCGTTCGCCGGCGCCGTATCGGGTGATGCTCATAAGGGTGCTCCTGTAGCGGGGGAAGGATTCAGAAGGAGGTCCGGCCGAGAAATTCGGCGAGACGGGTGGAACGGGGGCGCTCGAAGAGTTCGCGGGGCGGGCCCTGCTCCTCGATGCGGCCCTGGCTCATGAAGACGATGCGATCGGACACCTCGTAGGCGAATCTCATCTCGTGGGTCACCAGCAGCATGGTCATGCCGTCCTGGGCCAGGTCCTTGATCACCGCCAGCACCTCGCCGACC